>CAZPDR010000161.1:0-2519 GCA_964585495.1 uncultured Candidatus Bathyarchaeia archaeon | reverse complement strand
GTGGCCAGGCACTCCGAGGTGATCGAGAGGCACTCGGCGAGGATCGAGGAGCTGGCCCGCTCCATTCAGGCCCTGGGGGCCAGGTGGGGCATCCTGGCCGAGGAGTCCTTCAGGGAGGCCATGAAGGGCGTCGTAGAGCGCTTCTTCGGCGGGGAGGTGAGGCGCTGGACCTACCATGACTCGGAGGGCTTTGTCTTCGGCTACCCGAGCACCATAGAGGTGGACCTGCTCATCACGGATAGAGAGCACATGCTGGTGGAGGTCAAGTCCAGCGTCTCCCGGGCCGACGTATTCGAGCTCTGGCGCATAGGGCAGCTATATGAGAAGCTCACGGGCGTCAGGCCCAGGCTGGCCGTAATCTCGCCCTTCGTGAGGCCTGAGGCCAGGAAGGCCGCTGAGGAGCTGGGCATAGAGGTCTACACCAGCCTCGGCCTCTAGCCCATGCTGGGCTCTGTCCTCACGCTCAGCCCCTGTTTAAGAGCTCCTGGCGAAAAGCCGATTAAGATGCCGGTATCATCTCTCCCTGCCCGATGCCGAAGGCGCCCTTCCAACATGCTGACTAGCCCCGGGGGCAGGTGGCGGGAGGGAAATGCCGTGCCTCTTGCACCTTCACGGCCATCCTTGTCTGGCCGAGGCGGAGCACTGTTAATAAGCACCCGCGACAAACCGAGCAGGTCGGTGGAGAACGAGGAGATGTTGGAGGCGCTTAAGCGTGCTCTAGCCGAGCTGGCGGACGAATACGGGCTTGAGCTGGCCGTGCTCTTCGGCTCTCGGGCCGAGGGCCTGGCTGGCCCGGCTAGCGATGTAGATGTGGCCGTCCTGCTCAGGGGGCCCGAGGCCAGCAGGTGCGCAAGGCTCCTGGGCCTCAAGGAAGCCCTTGCCTCGCGCCTCAGGGTCGAGGTCGACCTGGTGGTCCTGGATAATGGCCATGTATCGCCAGCCTTCAGGCACGTGGTGCTGAGCAAGGGCCTGGTGCTCTTCGCGAGGGACAAGACGGCCCTGGAGCTCCTCAGGGCTGAGGCAGAGCGCGACTACCTGCGATGCAGGAGGGAGGTGCTCGCCAGGCTTAAGAGGCTGCTCTCCCTGCTAGGTCTGCCTGGCGATCCCGAGGCGTGGGAGATGCCCGAGCTCGACGAGTTGGTGAGGGCCTGCGAGGGAGCTCTGAGGCACTTGGACAGGCTCAGCCGCATGGACTACGAGGAGTTCGCTGCCCGCGAGGAGAACTTCGCCCTCGCCTGCCACTTCCTCAGGATAGCCCTTGAATGCCTGTTCGACCTCGGCCGCCGGGTGCTGAGGCTCATGGGCTCCCCAGCCCGCTCCTACGGGGAGGTGGCCACGGCCCTATGTGATGTCGGGCTGGCCGCGCCCGAGATGAGGCCCTTCCTGGCCGAGCTCGTGGAATGGAGACATCATTTAACGCACGTTTACTTCAGGATCGAGCCCGAGGAGGTATATCGCTTCATAAGGGAGCACCTGCCCGAAATCATGGACCTCATAAGGGAGGTGATGCTAAAGCTGCGAGAGCTATCGGGCCGCGGGCGAAAGGCTGATTAGGCTCGCTGCCCAACCTTCTCCTGCCCGATGAGGAGGGAAGAGCCGCCCGAGCTCGGGCCGTGAGGAACCTTATGAGTTCTGAGGGCCCCCCTGGCGCGGTGCCGGCCTTGGGTGTGCGGGAGCTCGTGGAGGCCCACGACAGGTGGCGCCTCGGGGAGTGCCTGAACCTCATACCCTCCGAGAACGTTGCCAGCCCTGTGGTGCGCTCCATCCTGGCCTCGGACCTGGGCCACCGCTACTCGCTCAGGCCGGAGGAGGCGCCCGACTTCCCCACGCCGGGCGATAACTTCTACTGCGGCACCAGATACGCGGACGAGATAGAGCGCCTGGGCGAGGATCTGGCCAAGCGCCTCTTCGGCTGCGAGCACGCCTTCCTCCAGCCCCTCTCGGGCCACGTGGCCGCCTTCATCATGCTGGCATCCCTCACGAGCCGAGGGGACACGGTGATGTGCATCAGCGAGCGGGATGGCGGCTACCCGGGCTACGAGCCCATAGGCATCCCGAGCTACCTGGGCCTGAAGGTGGCCTACCTGCCCTTCGACAGGGCCGAGTGCGACTTGGCCTATGAAGCCTGCGAGGAGGCCATAAGGCGCGCCAGGCCTAGGCTCGTCATCCTGGGCGCCTCCACCATATTGTTCCCGTATGACCTGAGGCGCGTGAGGGAGCTCTGCGATGAGGTGGGCGCCTTCCTGGGCTACGATGGCTCCCACGTGCTCGGCCTCATCGCTGGCAGGCAGTTCCAGCCCGACCCGTTCAGGGCTGGCGTGGACATGCTGGTGGGCAGCACGCACAAGACCTTCTTCGGCCCACAGGGCGGCCTCGTGCTCACGGACGATGACGAGCTAGCGGGGCGCGTGAGGCACCACCTGAAGCTGAAGACGCTCGACAACCCGCACCTGAACCGCGTGGCCGCCCTCGCGAGGGCGCTTGAGGAGATGTCGGAGCACGGGGAAGCCTATGCCAGA
>CAZPDR010000160.1:0-2535 GCA_964585495.1 uncultured Candidatus Bathyarchaeia archaeon | reverse complement strand
CCAGGTAGGCCGTGGCGGAGAAGACGCCCCACATCACGGGCACCACCACGGGCACGTCCAAAATGCGGGCCGCGTCGAGGGCCACATACCTATACCTGCCGAAGGGCAGGCCCGTTGCCACCCCCACGGCCTCGAAGGCCAGGCCGACCGCGAAGCCCAGGACGAGCATGAGGGGGAGCTTCCTGTGGGAGCGGCCCATGAGGACCAGGGCCAGGAGGAAGCACGAGGCGTAGAAGGCACATGGGATGTAGAAGGCACCTGGGAGGCCCCTGGGCAAGCCGAGCTCGTAGAGCCATATGGAGCCCGTGAGCCCGGCCAGCATGAGGGCCTTGGAGGCCGCCAAGAGGCGGTCGCCACCCCCGTCTGCTGCTCCGGCTTTCAACGGCCGAACCTCCTCTGCCTCCTCTGGTAGGTCCTGATGGCCCTCAGGAGGTCTATGCGCCTGAACTCGGGCCAGTAGACGTCCACGAAGCACAGCTCGCTGTAGGCGCACTGCCAGAGGAGGAAGCCGCTGAGGCGCTCCTCGCCGGAGGTCCTTATGATGAGGTCCGGGTCCCTCACGTCCTCCGGCAGGTAGCCCGTGTAGAGGTAGCTCTCGAAGAGCTCCTCGTCTATCTCCTCCGGGCTCAGGCGGCCAGCCCTCACGTCGCGGGCTATCTTGCGCACGGCATCCACTATCTCGGCCCGGCCCCCGTAGGCCACGGCTATGTTCAGGAAGTGGCCATCGTGGTCCCTCGTGGCCTCCTCCACCTCCCTCACCAGCTCCCTCAGGCGCGGGGGCAAGAGCTCCAGGCGCCCTATCACCTTCACGCGCACCCTGTGGCGCCTCACCAGGTCGCTCTCCTTCAGCTCGCGCAGCTTCTCCTCGATGAGCTTGAGGAGCTCTGCCACCTCCCTGGGCGTGCGCCTGAAGTTCTCCGTGGAGAAGGCGTAGAGCGTTACGGTCTTGATGCCCAGGTCCAGGCACCAGCGCAGGAGGTCCTCGACCTTCTTGGCGCCAGCCCTATGGCCGAGCCAGGGCGCGAGGCCGTGCATGCGGGCCCAGCGGCGGTTGCCGTCCAGGATGACGCCTATGTGCTCTGGCATGGGGCCGTCCTTCACCTGGAACTCCAGCCAGCGCTCGTAGAGCTTGTAGGTGCCGAACCTCACCATCACGGCCCTTACCTTGTGGATGTCTATGTCGAGCCAGCGGGCCAACATCTCCAGGAAGTTCACGAGCTTCTCAAGCAGCCCGCTCATGGCCTCAGCCTCGCCCCCTCAAGGGCCCTCGCACAGGGGCAGGTGCGCCCCTCCGGCAGGCGCCTTATGGCCTCCACCATGACCTCGCGGACCAGCTCCTGCAGCTTGGAGGCCACCTCCACCACCTCCGTGGCCGTGAGCCTGTGCTGCATGCCAGCGGCCATGTTGGACACGAAGCAGAGGCTGGCGTAGCACATCTGGAGTTCCCGGGCCAGGAAGGCCTCGGGGGCCACGGTCATGTTCACCAAGTCGGCCCCTAGGACCCGCAGGGCCCTTATCTCCGCTGGGGTCTCGAAGCGGGGCCCCTCCGTGCAGGCCACCACGGCCCTCTCGTGCACCCTGGCCCCCTTCTCGCGGGCTACCTGGAGCAGCAGGGCCCTAAGCTGGGGGCAGAAGGGCTCGGAGACATCTATGTGGACGACCTCGGGCCCCTCGTAGAAGGTCTGCGTCCTTGAGCGCGTGAAATCTATGATGTCGTGCGGCACCACCAGGTCGCCGGGCCTGAAGTCCGGGTTTACGGCCCCGGAGGCATTCGTGGCCAGGATGCGCTCCACGCCCAGGGCCTTGAGGGCCCAGATGTTGGCCCTGTAGTTCACGCGGTGGGGAGGGAGTTCGTGGCCTGGCCCGTGGCGCGGCAGGATGGCCACCTTCCGGCCAGCCACCTCGCCCACCACTATCCTGGGCGGAAGGCCGTAGGGCGTGCCCACCCTGACCTCCTCAGGCGCCTCAAGGATGGCCTCGAAGCCCGTGCCACCTATGATGGCTACCTCAGCCCTCCTGGCCCGAGCTGGCGCCCTCAAGGCCAGCCGCCCTCGCCCTCCTGCGCTTAATAATGTTCACGGCCACCGTGGCTATGGACGTGAAGATGATGCCCAGCACGATGGAGGTCATGAGGTCCGCGTAGGAGAGCATGGGGTTCATGAGGATGCGGCCGACCTCGTAGAGGAGCTTGTAGAACCAGGCGCACACGAGCAGGCCCACTAGGCCATACCAGCCGCGCTCGTCCTTGCGCATGAACCAGTGGATGCACCTGCCGAGGATGAGGATGCAGAAGCCAGCGATGAAGATGTGGCTGGTGTTCACGAATACCCAGCCCACTAGGCCAGCCGGGTTGTTGAGGAGCGGGGCGAAGGCGGGGGGCGCGTAGAGCTTCAGATACCAGACCACCTGGTAGATCCCCAGGAGGACGACCACCGTGCCCGCCACGTAGGACATGACCACCAGATACACGTGGGGCGGCACGAGCCTGAACACCTTGGACTTCACGCCCTTCAGCAGGCGCCCGAGGTAGTAGTC
>CAZPDR010000159.1:0-2551 GCA_964585495.1 uncultured Candidatus Bathyarchaeia archaeon | reverse complement strand
TTCGTGAGCTTCTTCGTGGCTGGCCCCATCTTCATCACCATCATGCTCACCCTCATGGCCCTCCTAGGCGGGGTGGGCGGCCTGAACCCGGTTACCCTGCTCAGCCTCATAATCTACCTGCTCATGCCGATAGGGGGCCTCGGCATGCTTCTAGTGGCTAAAGCGCTCACGCCAGGGGAGTGAAAGCCGTGCCGAGGGTGGAGGAGAGGTGGATTAAGGTCTCCTGGGCCATCTCAGCCCTCGCGGCCGTGGCCATCATAGTATTGGCCATGTTCAGGTATGGCCCGCTCGACCCCGGCTTCCACCAGAGCCTCAACCTGGCCTTCATAGCGGCCATCACAGTCCCCATGGCGCTTGACACGCTCAACAGCAGGTGGAGGAACGCTATCGACAGGGCTCTGCCGCGCTTCCTAGAGGGCATCGCCCATGCTCAGCTCACAGGCCTCCCGCTCATCAGGGCCTTCAAGGAGGCTGGCGAGGGTGTGAGCGGCCCCCTGAGGAGCGAGGTGAGGCTGATGATGGCCAAGGTGTCCTGGGGCATGTCCCTTGAGGATGCCCTCAAGAGCTTTGCGGAGCGCGTGGGCACGCCCCTGGCGCGCAGGATATCCACGCTCATCATAGAGGCCAACCGCTCCGGCGGCCTGGTGGAGCGCATCTTCACCCCCCTGGCCCAGGCCACGGCCACCTTCCAGGCCATGGAGGAGGAGAGGAAGGCCCAGCTCAAGCCCTACGTGCTCGTGGTCTACATATCGTTCATCCTCTTCTTGGTCATCATATACGTGCTCTACACATCCTTCTTCACCCCCCTCCAGGCGATGCCAACGGTCGCGGGCGCCCCTGCCCCTGCCATGTCCCTCTTCCTCTCCTGGGTGCTCCTCTACCACATGAGCCTCGTCCTGGCCATCTTCAGCGGCCTCATAGCCGGCGTCCTAGGGGAGGGGCGAGTCCAGGGCGGCCTAAAGCACGTGCTCATCATGCTCATACTGGCCTACGTGTTCTTCAGGGAGATGGTAGAGCCCCTGTGGTTGTTCAGGCTCCTGGGCCTGGCCTAGAGGACCTCCAGCAGCTGGGCTTGAGACCGGAATTGGCTCAGCACCTCGTCCCGCGTCCGGCCCTCGATTAGCTGTATCCGATAGAGGCTCGCCAGCCTACGCCCCTCCTGGCCCAGGCCCGGCATGGCCACGAGGAAGGCGTCCGTGAAGGTGGTGTCATAGAGCTTGGCGAACATGAGCGTAACCACGCGGTCGGGCACGTGCCCATCTGCCACGAAGATGTCCAGGGCCAAGCTCCTCTCAGGCCCGATCTCGGCCACTAGATCGAACATGTGCTTCTCGCCCGAGCGCCCGTTCACCAGGCCCGGCACTTGGACCTCGAAGCCCCTTGAGCGCAGGAGGCCGGTGATGGAGGTCAGCACGCTCCTCACGTCCATGGCCACCTCCTTGACGGTCTCGTCCAGCTCGTAGGCATAGACGGACTCGTAGTTGGCGTCCTCCATGGAGAACTCCCGGCCGCACCCCCGGCATGTATAAGTTACGACGGGGATGTCGAACTCGTTCTTGCAGGTGTTACAGACATACCAGATGCCCACGCGCCTGAAGTCTATGCCGGGTCTCATGAGGGCACGGCCGCAGTGGGGGCACACTAGCTTCCCGCCGGACCTGAAGCGCTCTTCCTTGTCTATGTAGCCACAGGCTAGGTCCTCTATGAGGGAGAGCTTGACAGTGTCCATGGAGCCGCAGTTGGGGCAGTTCACGTGGACCGATATCTCGGGGGAACCGCAATCGGGGCAGAAGATGGTCTTGTCGTAGAGGACCTTCTTGAGGATGCCTAGCTGGTGGAGGCTCTCCAGGAGCTCCACGGCGCTCTTAGGGTCTAGGCCGGTGGCCTCCTCCACCAGGGCATACCGAAATCCCTCCTTGGGCGTGAAGACGGGGTCTATGCGCCCTCCTCCACTATCCAATAACTTGAGGAGGAACCTCCGCGTAACCTCATCCCTCATCGCCTGTCTCAGCCTTATGCAGGCCTCGAACCTGTCCATGCTCCCACCTCCAGTAGGGGCGTGGCGCTCTTTAGCTCTTCTGCCCACCCATTTAAGAGTAAGCACTGCCTGACCTCAGGTGGACAGGAGACCGACGTAAAACACATACCAGGCCCATCGATTACAGGTAACCCCCCAATCAGCCTAAATGCGGCTGACATGGTCTCCTTCACGCATAGCACCTCCGCTCACTACCTCAGTTCCCTACCAGCTGGTTATAAAGCTTACTCAAATATATGTAAAGCACGCTTAAGAGCACTACAGCACCGATTGCCAGGCTTTCTCGGAAGGCCTTAAGGCAATCGGTGGCGCGGGATGCTCGGCTTAGAGTGCCCAGCAAGCCCAAGTCTTATATCCGCGCCCCGCGGCCCCATCACCCGGGGGAGGGTAGGAGATGGACATCATCGTGTGTGTGAAGCACGTGCCCGACACCACCGAGGCGGAGGTGCGCATCAGGCCGGACAAGAAGGACATAGAGAAGGAGGACCTGCCCTTCGTCATCAACGAGTGGGA
>CAZPDR010000158.1:0-2554 GCA_964585495.1 uncultured Candidatus Bathyarchaeia archaeon | reverse complement strand
GGCCTCTCCGAGCGCGAGATAGGCTCCCTGGAGCTCCTGAAGGGGAACAGGCGCATGAGGCTGGCCGACCTCTTCCACGTGGAAGGCGATGGGGCCGCGAGGGCGGAGGAGCTCACCATCCGCTTGGTGGGGGACTTCAGCAAGGTCCGGCAGGTGGGCTTCGAGATGACGGCTGGCCGCGTGGTGGTGGAGGGGCCGGTGGGCCTGCTGGCTGGCGAGCACATGCGCGGCGGCACGCTCGTCATCAGGGGCGATGCTGGCTCCTGGCTTGGCTCACGCATGCGCGGCGGTTCCATAGAGGTCTTCGGCTCAGCAGGCGATTACGTGGGCTCAGCCTACAGGGGGGCCCGAGATGGCATGCGCGGCGGGAGCATAGTCATCCACGGGAGCGCTGGCAACGAGCTGGGCAATTGGATGCGCGGCGGCACCATCTTGGTCGAGGGCAACGTGGGCCTCTTCCCGGGCATCCACATGAGGGATGGCGCCATCCTCATCAAGGGCGATTGCGAGGGCAGGCCCGGCGCCCTCATGCACGGTGGGAAGATCATAATCTGCGGGCACCTTCCCTCCGTCCTGCCGGGCTTCAGTATCTTGAGGATATCGAAGAGCGTGAAGTTCGCGGGCGAGAAAATCCAGGGGCCTTTCTACACCTTCGTGGGCGACCTGACGGAGGATGGCGATGGGCGCCTCCACGTGGCCAAGGAGCCGAACGCGCATCTGGCCTTCTACGAGCAATACCTGTGAGGTCAGGCGGGGGAGAAAAAGGCCTCTTTCTCCCGCTCACACGCGCTCTGGAGCTCGTAGCCCTAGCCCGGCCTAGCGCGTTAAAAGCCTTGTCAGCCTGGCGCCTGGGAAACCCTTAAGTGCCAGCCGGGCGTGGCCATCATGGTGCGCGGGCTTGTCCATAGCGCCCTACCTGGCCTCCCCCATGCCGGTCGTGAGGCGCATGCTCAAGCTCGCTGGCGTGAAGCCGGGCGAGGTGGTATATGACCTGGGCTGTGGGGATGGCCGCATCGTGATAACGGCCGCCAAGGAGTTCGGCGCTTACGCGGTGGGCATAGAGATAAGGCGCGACCTAGCCCTGAAGGCCATGAGGGCCGTGGAGGAAGCCGGTCTCTCTGACCGCGTGAAGATAATAAACGCGAACTTCTTCGACGTGGACATCAGCGATGCGGATGTGGTAACGCTCTACTTGACCACGTCAGCCAACATGAAGCTTAAGCCCAAGCTGGAGAAGGAGCTCCGCCCTGGCACGCGCGTGGTCTCGCACGAGTATGAGATCCCCGGCTGGACGCCCGTGCTGGTAGACCGCTTCGTGGAGGACGAGCGCTACCGCTTCCTCACGCACAAGATCATCCTCTACGTCAGGTGAGGTGCTGTCGTGAGCGCGGCCTTAATGTGAGGCGCTTGGCCGCCCGCCTTATGAAGAGGGCATCTGCGGCCTAGGAGGCAAGTAATACTAATCCGCCTGTTCGTAATACTTAAATACTGGCCGCCCGTGATACGGCCGGGCGAGAGAGTATGCACATACCGGATGGCTTCCTCGACCCGCTCACGGCTGGCCTGTGCTACGCGGTAGCGCTCGCCTTCACGGCCTACGCGCTCTACAGGAGCCGCGTGCTCGCTAGCCCGGAGAGGATAACGCTCGCCTCCCTCTTGGCGGCCGCCATCTTCGCAGCACAGATGCTCAATTGGCCCCTCCCGGGCGGCACGAGCCTGCACATGGTGGGTGGCGCCCTGGCCGGCATCCTCCTCGGCCCCTGGCTGGGCGAGCTGGTCATCTTCGTGGTCCTCCTCATCCAGTGCCTGGTGTTCGGCGATGGAGGCATCACGGCCCTGGGCGCGAACGTGCTGAACATGGCCATCATAGACGTGCTGGTCGGCTACGCCTTCTTCACCGCCCTCACGCGCCTCAGGGGGGCTGGCCGGGCGCATCGCCTCCTGGGCGCCTTCCTGGGAGGCTGGCTGGGCATCACGCTGGCTGGCGTGGCCTGCGGCCTTGAGATAGGCTACTCGCCCGCCTTCCCCTACGGCGTGGCCATCACGGTGCCGGTCATGGGCCTCTGGCACCTGGCGCTGGGCGTGATAGAGGGCATCATCACGGCCCTGGTGGTGGACTACCTGGCCACGAGGGCGCCCTCCCTGGTGGCCAGCCTAGGCCTGCCCGCTCCTGGCGTGGAGGAGGTGGCGTGAAATGGCCGTGGAGCTCCTGGCCAGGCACAGGAAGACCCTGCTGGCCATCGCGGTCCTCTTGGTCGTGAGCCCCCTCTTCGGCGTGGTGGGCGCTGAGCTGGTGGGCTACCACGAGCCCCTGGACGTGGCCGCCGAGAAGCTGGGCCTTGAGGAAGCCGGCCTCTGGTCGGGCCTCCTGCCGGATTACACGGTGCCAGGGCTCCCGGAGGACTGGGCCGGCCTCTCCGTGGGCTACATCATCTCCGGCCTGGTGGGCGTGGCCATCATCTTGGCCATCGGGCTGGCCTTGCTCGCGCTCGTGAGGAAGAGCTGAGGGAAGGGCAGGGAGCCGAGAGGCGATGTGGGCGAGGAAGGGGCTGCT
>CAZPDR010000157.1:0-2564 GCA_964585495.1 uncultured Candidatus Bathyarchaeia archaeon | reverse complement strand
AGGGCCGCCTGGCTGAGGAAGCTGAGGAAGAAGGCGAAAAAGAAGGGCATCACCCGCGTCATCAAGCACCTCTTATGAGCCTGCGCCTAGAGCACGAACACTAGGGCGACGAGGACGCAGCCGAAGGCGCCCTGTGGCACCTTCATGACCTCGAAGCGCATGTTGATCTCGCCTATCTCTACCCCGCGGGCCTCGGCCATCTCCTTCACCCTGGCCTCAAGGCACATGGTGAGGGCCTTCCGGTCGTAATGCCCATAGACCTCGGCCACCAGGCCGAAGCGCCCCTCCTTCTCCCAGGCCCAGGCGAGACCAGCCCCTATGGTCTCGCCCGAGGAGCCCTCTGCCTTAGCGAGTATCACGGGCGTTATGGTGCCCGGGTCCAGCTTCTTCCAGCGCCTCTCCCTGCAGCCCGGCGGGATGATGGAGGACACGGGCAGGAGGTTGCACTGGGCTATGCCCGCCTCCATGAGGGCTCTGTCGAAGGCGTTCATGGGCGATACGGTGCTCACGCCCCTCCCGCTGGTCAGGAAGAACTCCCTGGGCACTATGGGACCTATAGCCCTAGCCCTCCTCATCTCCTCACCTACATCCCTGCGTGAAAACGGCATATATAATTTCCGCTAACTGGTAGCCCCACCTATGTCCCTGAAAGCTTCCGATAGCGGGTGTCCCTTGCAGTGCAACATGAACTCCTTATAATAGCCAAACGGAGACCTTATTGCTGCCAATCCCCGAGCTACCAGCACGGCTTGGAGCTCCCTGAGGACCGACATGGCCACATCCGGCTTGGCCAAGCGCGTGGAGAGGTGCGCGTAGGGGTAGAGGAGCACCTTCTCGCACTTCACGCGGCCCGCGAACTCCGCTATGGCATCGGCAGCCTTGGTCACCACCTCCCCGAGGCGTGCACCATCCCCTTCCTCCACGCAGGTGAAGGCCACCACCACGTCCGTGAGCTCGGCTTCCGCTGGCTCAGGCTCGTCCCTCACCCTAAGGCCGCGGGCAGCCTCTCTCACGCGCCACCAGAAGCGGTCGGCATGGATGAGGAGCAGCTTCACGGCCCCGCCCTCAGCCAGCTTGAACAGGAAGGCATTTAGCTCCTACGGGCCTACCGCCCGAGGCCGGGAGGTGCGGGAGTTGGCCGAGCACGTGGCCAAGACGGCCATAGCCTACCACGAGAAATACGCGCAGTATGACCTCGGGCCGGGACACCCGTTCAGGGGCGATAGGTTCCCCCGCACCTGGGAGTTCTTCAAGCGCATGGGGCTGCTGGACAGGCCGGAGGTCCGCGTCATAAGGCCGGAGCCCGTGGGCCGCGATGTCCTCTTGCTCGTGCACGATGAGCGCTACGTGGACCTCATCTTCAGGCTCTCGGAGCACTCGCGCCCCTACGACTGGGAGACGCCCTGCTCGCCGGGCATCCTGGAGGCCCTGCTGCACATCATAGGCGGCGTGCTGGCCGTGGGCTCGGAGGTGGCCGAGGGGCGGGTTGAGAAGGGCGTGGCCCTGGGGGGCGGCTTCCACCACGCTGCCCGCTCCCGCGGGGGAGGCTTCTGCCTCTTCAACGACGTGGCCATCCTGGCCGAGTACCTGAGGAAGCGCTACGGGCTGGAGCGCATCATGATAGTGGACCACGACGTGCACGCTGGCGATGGGACGAGCGAGATATTCTACGCGGACCCGGGCGTGCTGCTCGTCTCCATCCACCAGGACCCGAGGACGCTTTACCCGGGCACGGGCTTCATCCACCAGGTGGGCGAGGGGCCTGGCGAGGGCTACAACGTGAACGTGCCCCTCCCGCCCGGCACGGGCGATGAGAGCTACCTGCGCGTTTTGGAGGAAATCGTGGCCCCCCTGGCCCGCGAGTTTAGGCCAGAATTCCTCATCTCGAATGGCGGCTCAGACCCGCACTTCATGGACCTCCTCGGCTCCCTCCTCATCACGGCCAAGGGCTTCCACGCCATCACGAGCTTCCTCACGCGCCTGGCCGATGAGGTCTGCGGCGGCCGCTACACGGTCCTCATAGGGAGCGGCTACAACCCGAGCGTCCTGCCCCGCTGCTGGTATGCTCTCGCGGCCGGAGCCATGCGTCTGGGGCCTGAGGGGCTTGAGGAGCCCAGGAGCCCACCGCCCGAATCGGAGGCCGTGAAGAGGGCCGTTGAGAAGGTGATAAGGGATGTGAAGAAGACCTTAAGTCCCTACTGGTCCTGCTTCAGGTCCTGAGGGCGCTGAGCTGGAGCTCCTGCGCGTGCCAAGCCCCCTGGCCACGAGGATGGGGCCTAGGAAGGAGCAGGCACCTGCTGGCACCACGGCCGGGTCGGAGAGCAAGAGGCTGCAGCCAGCTGCTATGGCCAGGAGGGCGGCCGCGATCACGTAGAAGGCTGGCCTATCGGATGAGAGGGCCTCAGAGAAGAGGACGCCCGTGAGGAGGAAGATGGCCGTGAGCACGGAGACCCAGGGGTCCCCGAGCGAGGCATAACCGCCCAGGAAGAGGCCAGCGCCTATGAGCAGGCCGCCAGCAGTCAGCAGCAGCCTGTGGTCCAGCCGAGCGCGCCCGGGCAAGACGC
>CAZPDR010000156.1:0-2571 GCA_964585495.1 uncultured Candidatus Bathyarchaeia archaeon | reverse complement strand
CGCCCTCGCGAGGGCGCTTGAGGAGATGTCGGAGCACGGGGAAGCCTATGCCAGACAGGTGGTCGCGAACGCTAGGGCGCTCGCCAAGGCCCTGGACGAGCTTGGGCTGCCCGTTCTCTACGGCCACAAGGGCTACACGGCCTCGCACCAGGTGCTGCTCGACACGGCCCAGCTTGAGCGCGAGCTCGGGAGGCCTTATTGGCAGCTGGCCAGCCTGCTGGAGGAAGCGAATGTCATAGTGGACAGGGCTGGCCGCCTGGGCACGCAGGAGCTCACGCGCTGGGGCATGGGAGAGGACGCCATGCGGGAGGTGGCGGAGCTCCTGGCTGGCGTGCTGAGGGGCAGGCTGGCGCCCGAGGAGGCGAGGAGGAAGGTGCTCTCCCTCCGCGAGCGCTACGCGGAGCTCAAGTATTACTGAGCTGCCAGCTCGTGCGCGAGCCCTCTTAGCCTGTCGGAAAGGTATTTATGCGAACCCCCCACCTGCCCTGGGTGCCGGGGATTGGCGAGGAGAGCACTCCACCTGAAGGTGGAGGAGCTTGCCTCTGACGTGCTGAGGGCTAAGGGCCTTACCGTATCCATAGGACGCATATTCGAGGAGGAGTGGGAGGAGCCCGTAGGCCCCACGCCCTTCCCGGAGATAACCGACCTCCGCTCCTGGGACCTGAGGGTCCTGAGCCGCTACCGGCCCTACTACCTGCCCTGGTGCGAGCTCTGCTGCCTCTGCACGTTCGGGAAGTGCGACCTGTCGAGGGGCAAGCGCGGCGCCTGCGGCCTGGACCTGAGGGCGCAGCTCTCCCGCATGGTGCTCATCGCCTGCTGCATAGGGGCCGCCACGCACACCCACCACGCACGGCACCTGCTGGAGCACCTCATAGAGAAGTATGGCCGCCGCCACCCAATTGATGTCGGTGGTCCGAACGTCTACCTGGAGGCCCCGCACATAAGGCTCGTCTGCGGTATAAGGCCCAGGACGCTCGGCGACCTGGAGGAGGCGCTCGACTACGTGGAGACCCAGCTCGTCCACCTGCTCGCCTGCACGCACACGGGCCAGGAGGGCCACTACCTGGACTTCGAGTCCAAGATATTCCACGCGGGCATGCTCGACCACGTGGCCATGGAGGTAGCCGATATAGCGCAGATATCGGCCTACAACTTCCCGAAGGCCGACCCAGAGGCGCCCCTTGTGGAGCTCGGCTGGGGCGTGGTGGACCGGGAGAAGCCCGTCATCCTCGTGGTAGGCCACAACGTGCCGCCGGCCGTCTACATCGTGGACTACCTGCACGAGAAGGGCCTCTACGGGCAGGTGGAGGTCTGCGGCATGTGCTGCACGGCCCACGACGTAACGCGCTACAACCCGGGCGCCAAGATAATCGGCCCGATAAGCTGGCAGCTCCGCTTCGTCCGAGCTGGCGTGGCCGACGTGGTCGTGGTGGACGAGCAGTGCGTGCGCACCGACCTGCTGGAGGAAGCCCAGAAGGTGAAGGCGCCCTTCATAGCCACCAGCCCCGTCGCCTGCCACGGCCTTCCCGACCGCACGCACGACCCGGTGGAGGAGATCGTGGAGGACTTGGCCAGCTACAAGGTGCCCGGCGTCCTCATTCTTGAGCCCGAGAAGGCGGCCGAGGTGGCCGTTGAGGTCGCTCTCCGAGTGGCCCCGCAGAGGAAGGCGTTCAAGGCCCTCCCGGACGTGAGCGAGGTCATAGAGGGTGCCAAGCGCTGCACGGCCTGCAACTCCTGCCGCCGCGCCTGCCCAAACAACCTGCCCATACCGAAGGCCATGGAGAAGGCAGCGGAAGGCGACCTGAAGCCGCTCGCCAGGCTCCTGGACGAGTGCATAGGCTGCACGCGCTGTGAGCACGCCTGCCCGCAGGGCATACCCATCCACACCTACATGGTGAAGGCCGCCGAGAAGGAGCTGAAGGAGGAGAGGTTCAAGGTCCGCGTTGGCCGTGGCGCCATCCAGGACGTGGAAATACGCGAGGTAGGTGGCCCCATCGTGCTGGGCGAGATACCCGGCGTAGTGGCCTTCGTGGGCTGCGCCAACTACCCGCACGGCAATCGCGAGGTAGCCGAGATGGCCGTGGAGTTCGCGAGGCGCAACTACATCGTAACCGCCTCCGGCTGCGCGGCCATGAGCATAGGCTTCTACAAGGA
The DNA here is from genome assembly GCA_964585495.1 of uncultured Candidatus Bathyarchaeia archaeon. GTDB lineage: Archaea > Thermoproteota > Bathyarchaeia > EX4484-135 > EX4484-135 > EX4484-135. The sequence goes on along the minus strand of CAZPDR010000156.1, from coordinate 417 downwards.
CGAGGAGGGCCTCACGCCCTACGAGCGCTTCTCCGGGGCCTTCGAGGCAGGAGGCATAGTGAACGTGGGCTCCTGCGTGTCCAACCCGCATATATCTGGTGCCGCCATCAAGATAGCCAGCATCTTCGCCAAGAGGAACCTCAGGGCGAACTACGAGGAGATAGCGGACTACATACTGAACCGCGTGGGCGCCTGTGGCGTGGCCTGGGGCGCCATGAGCCAGAAGGCCGCCAGCATCGCCTCCGGCTTCTGGCGGCTGGGCGTGCCCGTGATAGTCGGGCCGCACGGCTCCAAGTATAGGCGCATGCTCCTGGGCCGCCAGGACAAGGAGGAGGATTGGTATGTCTATGACGCCCGCACGGGCGAGAAGGTCTACGTGGGGCCGTGCCCAGAGCACCTCTTCGTGGCCTGCGAGAC
>CAZPDR010000155.1:0-2594 GCA_964585495.1 uncultured Candidatus Bathyarchaeia archaeon | reverse complement strand
ACCGTGCTGGGCCTGATGAACGGCATCTACATGGCCGTCTTCAGCCTCAGCCTCATACCCGGCTCCTACGTGGCGGACCGCTGGGGCAGGAGGCGCATCATAATCCTCATGACCTACTGCCTGGGCGCCTCCTACATCTTCTACGTGCTCGCGCCAGATTGGCGCCTCACGCCCCCCTGGCAGTTAATCTTAATCGGCATGGTGATGGCCGCCATCAGCCGCGTTTACAGCCCAGCTCTCCAAGCTATCACGGCTGACTCGCTCCCGCCCGAGAGAAGGGGCCTGGGATATGCTCTCTCAAGCGTGGTGCCGGACGCCTTCGCCATAGCCTCGCCCCTCCTGGCCGCCTTCCTGATAAGCCGCTACGGCTTCGTGGAGGGCATGCGCCTGGCCTACCTGGCCGTCTTCCTGAGCTTCATGGTCGCGGCCACCATAAGGCTCTTCTTCCTCCGGGAGACCGTGAGGCCGCAGCCTGGAGCTCCTTGGCCGGGCCTGGCCACGATGTATGTGCGCTCTGTGAAGGACATGGTGAGCGCTGTCCGGGAGGCCGGGAGGGAGCTCAAGACCATGGTGCTCATCTCCCTCGTCATCTCGCCCATGGCTCAGGCCCTCTGGGTATTCACCCCCCTCTATGTCGTGGACCACACTGGCATCACGGAGGAGGGGTGGGGCACGATAAGCTCCATACGCATAGCCTTCTCCCTGGTCGCTGGCCTCCTCCTCGGCAAGCTAGCCGATGTCGCGAGCAGGAAGAAGATGCTTGTGGCCAGCTACGCGGCCAGGGCGGCCTTCACCCTCGCCCTCCCCTTCGCCAGAGGCTTCGCCCAGGTGCTCACGGTGCTCCTGCTCCTAGATCTAGCGGCCGTGGCTGGCATGCCAGCCATACAGGCCCTCCTGGCCGACCTCACGCCCAGGACCATGAGGGGGCGCATCTACGGCGCCCGCATGCTCTTGGCCAACCTCTCCAGCGCGCTCGTGCTGCCCGCCATGGGCGTTATCTACGAGGGCACGAGGCCGGAGGCGCTCTTCTTCATCGCCTCCCCCTGCTCCCTCATCGCTGGCCTGCTGGTGGCAGCCCTGGTGAGGGAGCCCGTGCGCAGGGAGGTATGAGCGCAGCCGGGGCCGCTGGGGGCGCGCGGTTAAGGTTAAATGCCCGGGCCTGGCCCGGCCCTGTGAGGTGGCCATGGAGCTGAGGCACGTGACCTACCGCTACAACCCGCTGCTGGAGAGGAAGGAGGTCTACTTCGAGGTAGACCACTCGGACAAGGGCTCCACGCCCACGCGCCTGGAGGTGCGCCAGATGCTGGCCGAGCACTTCGGCGTGGAGGTGGACCGCGTCATCGTGCGCAAGGTGGAGACCATGACGGGCACCATGATAGCGCGGGGGGAAGCGCACATCTACGACAGCGTGGAAATGGCGCACTTCGTGGAGCCGGATTACATCCTCAAGCGGAACAAGGCCCTGCCTGAGGAAGGCGGAGCAGGCGGAGAGGGCGAGAGCGGGGGTGAGGAGTGAGCATGCCCAAGGAGAGGGGCGTCTGGGCCTATTACGAGATCAAGGATGGCAAGCTCGTGAGGCGCCTCCCCTTCTGCGAGCGCTGTGGCCCGGGCGTCTTCATGGCAGACCACGGGGACCGCTGGCACTGCGGGAAGTGCGGGCTGACCATCTACAAGCAGGCGCAGGAGGCGAGGCAGGCCAGGGGGAGGAGAGGCAGGCGGTGAGGGGGCCCGAGCCCCTTATCTGCCTGGGCATAGAGTCCACGGCAGATGATTTCTCCGTCGGCATCGTGGACTCAGAGGGCCGTATCCTCGCGAACATCATAGATGCCTACCACTCGCCCGACGGGGGCATCCACCCGAGGGAGGCGGCCAGGCACCACGCTGAGGTAGCTGGCTCCGTGGTCAGGAGGGCCCTGGAGGAGGCTGGCCTCTCCGCCCGGGAGGTGGACGTGATAGCCTTCTCCCAGGGGCCCGGCATGGGCCCCTGCCTCAGGACGGGCGCCACCGTGGCCCGGGCGCTGGCCACATACCTGCGCAAGCCCCTCGTGGGCGTGAACCACTGCGTGGCCCACGTTGAGATAGGGCGCCTGGCCTGCCGCATGGAGGATCCCCTCGCGCTCTACGTCTCCGGCGGCAGCACGCTCGTAACGGCCTACGAGGCTGGCCGCTACCGCGTCTTCGGCGAGACGCTCGACATACCCATCGGGAACTGCCTCGACGTCTTCGCCCGGGAGGCCGGCCTTAGGCCCGAGCCGGGCAGGCCGCTGGGCGCCCTGGTGGAGGAGCTGGCCCTTCGGGGCCGGGAGCTCCTCCCGCTCCCCTACGTGGTGAAGGGCATGGATCTCTCCTTCAGCGGCCTCCTCACGGCAGCCCTCAGGATGCTGCGCTCTGGCCGCCACAGGCTTGAGGACCTCTGCTTCAGCCTCCAGGAGGTGGCCTTCGCCATGCTGGCCGAGGTAACGGAGCGCGCCCTAGCCCACACGGAGAAGGAGGAGCTCCTCCTCACGGGTGGGGTGGCGGCCAACAGGCGCCTCCAGGCCATGATAAAGGCCGTGGCGGAGGAGCACGGCGCCCGCTTCGCTGTGGTGCCCAAG
>CAZPDR010000154.1:0-2603 GCA_964585495.1 uncultured Candidatus Bathyarchaeia archaeon | reverse complement strand
GCTCGGCCCAATCGGTCTTATACCTGGGGCAGATGTGGTAGCAGTTCCCGCACCTTAGGCACTCCTCCACCAGCTCTGGCCCGCTGGGCCTCAGCTCTATGACGCCGAAGGGGCAGAAGGAGACGCAGGCACCACAGGCCAGGCAGAGGCCCTTGTCCACGACCTCGGCCTTCAGCGTCTCCTCGAAACTCGGCTCTTCAACGGGCATCTGCGGCCACCCCAGGCGTGGGGAGAACTCGGGATATAAGATTTCTCAGAGCCCCTCACCCGTTAAGACAAAACAAATATACGGGTTGGGTAGGAGGTGAGCGGCCATGCTAGACCGTGAGCAGGAGGAGCCCCGTATTGGCGTGTTCGTCTGCCACTGCGGCCTGAACATAGCAGGCGTAGTGGACGTAGAGGCAGTAACGGAATACGCGAAGACGCTCCCGGGCGTGGTGCACGCGGAGCACAACACATATACATGCTCCGAGCCCGGGCAGAAGGCCATAAAGGAGGCCATCAAGAAATACAAGCTCAACCGCGTGGTCGTGGCCTCCTGCTCGCCGCGCATGCACGAGCCCACGTTCAGGCAGGTGATCCAGGAGGCTGGCCTGAACCCGTATGTGCTTGAGATGGCCAATATCCGCGAGCACTGCTCCTGGTGCCACCCACACGAGCCAGAGAAAGCCACCGAGAAGGCCAAGGACCTAGTCCGCATGGCGGTGGCGAAGGCCAGGCTCCTGAGGCCCCTTGAGCCCATCCGCGTGCCCGTGGGCAACTGCGCCCTGGTCATCGGCGGCGGCATAGCTGGCATCACGGCCGCCCTCAACCTGGCCGAGATGGGCTACAAGGTCTACCTGGTGGACCGCTACGAGAGCATAGGGGGCCACATGGCCCAGCTGGACAAGACGTTCCCGACCCTGGACTGCTCCATCTGCATAGAAGGCCCCCTCATGGTGGATGTGTATCGGCACCCGAACGTGGAACTCATCACCTACGCTGAGGTCAAGGCCGTGGAGGGCTACGTGGGCAACTTCCGCGTGCTGGTGGAGAAGAAGCCGCGCTACGTCATCGAGGAGCGGTGCACGGGCTGTGGCGAGTGCCGGGATGCCTGCCCCATAGAGGTGCCGAACGACTGGGACATGTTCCTTGGCGTGCGTAAGGCCATAGACGTGCCCTTCGACCAAGCGGTCCCGCTCGTCTATCGCATCGATAGGGATCACTGCATCGAGTGCTACAAGTGCGTGGAGGCCTGCGGCCCCAGGCAGGCCATAGACTTCAGCCAAGAGCCAGAGGAGGTGGAGCTCCAGGTGGGCGCAATAATAGTGGCCACGGGCTTTGACATCTACCTGCCCTACGATGACCCGAGGTATGGCTACGGGCGCTACGACAACGTCATCACGGCCCTGGAGATGGAGCGCCTGCACGTGGCCGCTGGGCCGACGAGGGGCGTGATAAGGCGTGCCTCGGACGGCCGGGTGCCGCGCTCCGTGGCCTTCATCCAGTGCGTGGGCTCGCGCGACATCACGCGCTTCCCCTACTGCTCGGGCATCTGCTGCATGTATTCCCTGAAGAACGCCATCCTCCTCAAGGAGAAGCACCCGGACACGGAGGTCTACGTGCTCTACACGGACATGCGCACGAACTTCAAAGGGTATGAGGAGTTCTTCAACCGCGCCAAGGAGATGGGCATCAAGTTCTTCCGCGTGGACCTGGAGGAGCGCCAGATCGAGGAGGATCCGGCCACGAAGAACCTCATCATAAGGGCCAAGAGGGAGGACGGGAGCACCCTGGAGCTTGAGGTCGAGATGGTGGTCCTGGCCACGGCCATGGTGCCCAAGGAGGGCGCTAAGGACCTCGCCCGCCTGCTCGGCCTCTCTGTTGGCCCGGATGGCTTCTTCCTGGAGGCGCATCCGAAGCTCAGGCCCGTGGAAACGCTCGTGGACGGCATCTTCCTGGCTGGCTGCTGCCAGGGGCCGAAGGACATACAGTTCTCCGTGGCGCAGGGGGCGGCAGCAGCCGTGAAGGCAGCTGAGATACTGTCCAAGCCGGAGCTCCAGATAGAGCCCCTGGTGGCCGTGGTCGATGAGGAGCGCTGCCGTGGCTGCGGCCGCTGCGAGGAGGTGTGCGAGTTCGGTGCGATAAGCGTGGTAGAACGCGAGGGGCGCCTGGTCGCGAGCGTGAACGAGGCTGTCTGCAAGGGCTGTGGTGCCTGCAGCGTGAGATGCCCAACAGGCGCCGTCCGCGTCCAGCACTTCAGGCCAGAGCAGATAAGGGCGCAGGCAATCGCGGCCACCGGGAGGTGAGGCGAGGGTGCCTGCTGGGAAGGGCGAGGAACCGCGCATCGGCGTGTTCGTCTGCCACTGCGGCCTGAACATAGCAGGCGTAGTGGACGTAGAGGCAGTAACGGAATACGCGAGGAGCCTGCCCCACGTGGTCTACGCGGTCGATTACCGCTACATGTGTGCCGACCCCGGGCAGAAGCTCATCAAGGACGCGATAAGGGAGCACAGGCTGAACCGCGTGATAGTGGCCGCCTGCTCGCCTAGGCTTCACGAGCCTACCTTTAGGCGCTGTGTGGCTGAGGCTGGCCTAAACCCGTATCTGTTCGAGATGGCCAA
>CAZPDR010000153.1:0-2612 GCA_964585495.1 uncultured Candidatus Bathyarchaeia archaeon | reverse complement strand
AGGCCAGCCTCTATGGCCTCCATGACCGCGTCCTTGGCGAAGCGGGCTGGCACGAAGACTATGGAGGCGTTCGCATCGTGCTCCGCCAGGGCCTCTCGCACCGTGTCGTAAACGGGCACGCCCCAGACGCTCTGGCCCCCCTTCCCTGGCGTTACGCCAGCCACTATGCGCGTTCCGTAGTCGAGCATGAGCTTCGTGTGGAAGCTGCCCTGGCGGCCCGTGATGCCCTGCACGATGGCCCGCGTGTCGGAGCCCACCAGAATGGCCATGGCCCCTCGGCCCGGGCTGGCCCTCACGGCCATAAAATGCTTGCCCGTGGGAGCGCTGGCACGCGCTAGCCCGATGGGAATGGCTTTTTTTATCCGGTCAGCACCTACTAGAGCGCGATGAGCGTGGTGATACCTCGGGAGGCCCGTAGGATCCGTGAGGAACTCCTGAACATAGCCTGGCTGCTGGGCATCGGGGGCACCGCCATGTCCCTCGCCATCGCCATCGAGTCCTTCCTCTGCGCGGCCTCCGTCCTCAAGGCCATCGGCTACGCTGGACCGCGCATCATCTCCATGATGGTGCCCTTCCCGATGACTGCCCTGTGGCTGCTGTTCCTGGCGCCAGCCCTCAGCCTGACGGGCACCGTGCTCACCTACGTGGCCTGGAAGACGCTCCGAGCTGGCAGGGACCCGACCACCTATGCCGTGCTAGGAGGTGCCCTGCTCATCGCGAGCACCTCGGGCATCGTGGGCGTGGTGAGCGGCATCCTGGCCATCCTGAGCGTGCTCATAGACCAGATCCGACTGAGGTGGTGAGAGCTCCACCTCCCGCTCACCACGCGCCAGCGCCTCCAGCACGCGGGCCTGGATGGCCAGCACGGCCGAGCTGTCCGGTGCCTCCGCGTAGGCGTCCAGCAGATCCCTGTTCAGCTCTAGGAAGGTGTGGCCCCACTTGAAGATGGAGAGCACCCGCTCGGCCTGCTCCCGGAAGCCAGCTATGTAGAGCGCGGCCGCCAGGGCCTCAGCCGTGCTCAGCTTCGTGGGCACCCCGTAGTTCACCGGGTTGGCGGCCACCAGGAAGGGCAGGCAGCGCCTAGGCCCCCTCAGGGCGCGGAGGCCCGGGAAGGTGTCTATGTGGGCCCAGCTGCAATCTACGGCCAGGAGCCCCCGGGCCAGCATCAAGGGCCTGTCCTGGCGCGAGAGGGCACGCCTGGCCCTTGGGTCGAGTATCACGGCCCCCCTCGGGGCCTCCCGGAGCGAGAAGAAGACGCGTGCTAGGCCGTGGCGCCCAAGCTTCATGGCCGTGCACTTCCGCGCGTCGTCCTGCCGCATGTGGTAGATGTAGAGCCTCACGGGGCCAGCTCGCTCGCCCACGCTCATCACCCGAGGGCCTCTAGCGCACTCATGTTCGGTGGGGCAGAAGCTTTTATGGCCTGTCCCCCTTTCACGGCCGAGGGGGAGGGCTTGCCCATAGCCTACGTGCTGATCAGGACGGACATAGGCGCGGAGAAGGAGGTGCTGAAGGCCCTGCGCGAGATGGAGGGCGTGGAGGAGGCCTACCTCATCTTCGGCCCCTGGGACATCATAGTGAAGCTGAACGTGCCCGACCGCGCTGAGCTGAACAAGCTGGTGATCTGGAGGATAAGGCGCATGGAGCACATCACGCAGACGCAGACGCTGAGCGTCATCGAGGAGTGAGCGAGCCCCCATGGCCCGCGGGGGCAAGGTGATCGCGCACCTCGGCCTAGACGACACGGACTCGCCTAGGGGAGGCTGCACCACCTACATCGCGGCCATCCTGGTCGAGGAGCTCTGCCAGCTCGGCGTGGATTTCCTGGACTACCCGAACCTCGTGAGGCTGAACCCCAACGCGCCCTGGAAGACGCGAGGCAACGGCGCGGTCTGCCTGCGCTTCAGCTGCGAGCCCGAGCTCTTGGACGAGGTCCTGGCCAGGGCCGTGGGGCTGGTGGAGCGGGAGGCCGATCTGGCCTTCGAGGAAACGCATCCAGGCGTGGCCCTCCTGGTGGGAGAGGTGCCCCTTGAGCTCAGGCTCCTCGCCAAGAGGGCCATAAGGGGCCTGGTGAGCCTTGAGGAGGCCCTCAGGCTCTGCGCCAGGCTGGACGTGCGGGCCGTGGGCTTCAAGCTCGGCCGCGGCCTGGTGGGCGCCCTCGCGGCCATAGGGGAGCCCCTGGCCGGCGACCACACCTACGAGCTCCTGGCCTACCGGACGCCCGAGAACAGGGGGAAGCCCAGGGCCGTGGACGCGAGCTCCGTGGTGGCCATGGATGAGGCCACGAGGCCGCTCACCTTCAACAACTACGACCCCGAGACCGGGCGGGTGCTCATCACGCCCCACGGGCCGGACCCGGTCCTGCTCGGCATCCGCGGCGAGACGCCTGAGATAGTGCTGAGGGCCTTCCGCATGCTCAAGCTGGGCGAGCCCGTGGAGCGCTGGGCCATCTTCCGCACGAACCAGGGAACGGACGCCCACCTGGCCAGGAGGCTGGTGAGGGAGCTCCGCCCCTACCTGCCGGCCGTGGTGAGGGGGCGCGTGGCCAGCGTGCCCGTCATGCTGCCCGGTGGCCACGTGGTCTTCAGGCTCTCGGATGGCTCTGGCCAGGTGGA
>CAZPDR010000152.1:0-2621 GCA_964585495.1 uncultured Candidatus Bathyarchaeia archaeon | reverse complement strand
GGAACCGCACGGCTGGCTTCGGCGCGGTGGAATACAAGCCCACGGAATACGCGGAGTTCTGACGGGCGGCTGAGGGCAAGCCTTATTGGAGGGAGGCCCTGAGTTCTAGGGCGAGGTAGGAGGGACGTGAGGGTCCCTGCTCTCCTCGGCCATTAAGGCGCTCTCCTCCCTCTGCCGCCTGAGGAAGGCTGGAGAAGGCGGGCAGCCTGCTGGCTACTGGCGCTCCATGTTCATGCGCATGGCTAGGGCCAAGCTCACCCCGCTTCAGATGCGCCTGCTCGTGGAGGCACGGAGGAGGGAGGGCTCTGGCCTCACTCTCACCGGCCTCGCGAGGGAGATATCGGCCCGCGAGGAGCTCCCCCTCTCGACCGTGAAGTGGAACCTAGCCAGGCTCAGGGAGCTCGGGTTGATAACCGGAGGGCATAGAAGGGCTTTTGAGCTCACGGCCGCTGGGAGGGAGCTAGCCGACCATCTCCTAGAGCATGGAGCAGCAGAGCCCGGAGGGCCGGAGGACGCCAGAAGCCAATACCACTTAGATACCACAAAAGGGGAGAGCCGAAATAAAAGAAGGTGGGGGCCCACATGCAGCCCTGGCTAGCTCAGCCCAGAGCGGGGACTACCTTCTTGGCGGCGATGAGGATGTCCTCCTCCTTCACCGTCTTGCGGCCCGCGTGCTGGGCGTAGTCCAGGGCCTCCTTGGCGATCCTGAGGCCAACCTCCTCCAGTATCTCGGCCAGCTTGCGGGCAGCGGCGTGGCTGACCCTCTCGGCACCAGCACGCTTGATGATCCGCCAGGCGGCAGCCCGTGAGAACTCCGTCCTGGGCATGACCGTCCTCCTCCCCTCGTGTTCACCGAGGGGAGAAGGGTATTTAACTCTTTTGGTCTCCTACACATTCAAGCAGTGGCCACAGGAGAGCCACACCATGCCATGCCGCGAGAATCCATGAGCACGTCATGGGATATTATTGACAAGGTCATATAACATCCTGGCACGTGGTGCTTAAAAGCCAGCCTGGCCATGCCAGCACCTGTCGTTCCATTACATGGCCATGGTGCCCGTGCTCTGTGCATGAGAGGGGTCATGCTCCAGCACGTGGCGTGTGGTGGGAGGAGGGAGCTGCTACCTTCAGCACCAGGGCACGTCATCTGCAGGAGGTCGGGTGGGCGAAGCGCTTAACACAGGCATGGCCAACCTAGGGCTAGGTGCTGGTGCCTTGCCGCTCACACCGGAGCAGGTGAGGGAGCACATCCCCCTCACGGCCAAGTATATCTACCTGGACAACTGCGCTACCACGCCCGTGCCCAAGCCCGTGGTGGATGCCATGCTGGAATACTTCTACGAATACTGCGCGAACGTGGAGCGAGGTGCCTACTCCATCGCCAGCCTGGCGAACGAGAGGTGGGATAGAGCGCGTGCCAAGGTGGCCAAGCTCCTCCTGAACTGCGACCCGGACGAGCTCATATTCGCTAGGAACACGACGGAGGCCATCTGCATGTTCGCCTACGCGCTTGAGCACCCCCTGCTCGACAGAGCCGGTGGCGTCTTCCGCGAGCACGAGCCCCTGGTGCGCTGGGAGAGAGGCGATAACATAGTGTTCAGCGACCTAGAGCACCACTCCAACATGATGCCCTGGATACGCCTGGCCAGGCACGTGGGCGCTGAGGTGCGCGTGGTCCGCTTCAACAGGCAGACGGGCCAGATAGAGCCGGGCGAGCTTGAGCGCGTGGTGGACGAGCGCACGAAGCTGGTGGCCCTACAGCACGTGAGCAACGTAACGGGCATGATACATCCCGTGGAGGAGTTCGTGCGCGTGGCCAAGGAGGCGAACCCGGACTGCCTGGTGCTCATAGACGGCTCCCAGGGGCCAGGGCACATGCCCGTGGACGTGAGGCGCATCGGCTGTGATGCCTATGCCTTCTCCGGCCACAAGGGCCCCCTGGGCCCCCAGGGCTCCGGTGGCCTCTACGTGCGCCGGGAGCTCCTGGAGCGCATGGAGCCCATGGAGATAGGGGGCGGCACCATAGCCGACGTTACCACGCGCGACTACAAGCTGCGCGATGACGCGCTCTGCAAGCGCTGGGAGGCTGGCACGCCTAGCATAGCCTGCCTCATCGGCCTGGGCCGGGCGGCCGAATACGTGGCCGAGGAGATAGGGCTAGAGCGCATAAGGGCGCGGGAGGAGGAGCTCACGGAGCAGTTCCTAGAGGGCCTCCTGGACATACCGGGCGTGGAGGTCTATGGCGAGACCGAGGACCTTACCTGGCACGCGGGCGTGGTCTCCTTCAACATCAAGGGCTGGGACAGCCACGACGTGGCCCTCGCGCTGGACAGCGAGTTCGAGCCGCCAATACTCATGCGGGCGGGCCACCACTGCGCCATCCCAGCCTGCCGCGCCCTGGGCGTGCTGGAGCGCTACGGAGGCACGGTGAGGGCGAGCTTCCACTACTACAACACGCCCGAGGAGGTGGAGGTGGCCATCAGGGCCGTGAGGAAGCTGGCCAGCACGTAGGCCTGCCGAGGGCAAGCCTCATAAGCCCGGAGGCCCCTCTGGCCCACGCGGGCGATGAAGAGCTGTCCCTAAGCGCTGACGGATGACTGAACGCAGGCCTACCGGAGCCC
>CAZPDR010000151.1:0-2645 GCA_964585495.1 uncultured Candidatus Bathyarchaeia archaeon | reverse complement strand
GGAAGCCGAGGCCCTCGAGGAGCTTGAGGAAGAGGAGGCCGTGGAGCTAGAGGAATAGAGGCGCCCCACCTAACCAGTGCTCTAGGCGCCTCTAAGGGCCCTGGAGATGGCCTCCCTGAGCGCCGGCATCACGTCCCTCTTGAACCGGACGATGTAGTTCGGGTGGGGGAAGAAATCCACTGGCACATCAGGCCTTAGGTGCTCAATCAGGGTCCTGGCCACTCCTCCAAGCGCCAGGACACGCTCTGGCTTGAGCAGCTCGAGCTCCAAGGCCAGCACATCAGAGCAGTTCAGGGCCATGCGCTTGAGCAGGCGCTCGTCACGGTAGCCTCTCTCGGGCCGCCTGGGCCTGCACTTCACGGCGCCGGTCAGGAAGATGCCGTGCTCCCTCAGCCACTCCAGAAGGCCAGCGTCGCCCAGCTCTAGGCCGAGGATAGCCCTCAGGTTGCGCCTCAGCCTGTCTGGCCGGTCGAGGTTGTAGAAGAAATCCTCCTTCTGTCCCGGCGGTGGGGACTCGGCCACCAGTAGGAGCCTCACCTCCCTCGGGAGCCAGAGCCTGTAGACAGCGTGCTCGACGAATGGCTTCCCCAGGACCTCGCACTTCCCGCAGGCCCTGATGGCTTCCTCTAGCGTCCTGGCCCTCTCAGCGCCCATGGGAGGCCATCCTGGCCTCAGATTATGATGAGCTCCTTCCACTCGCCGTAGACCTCACGGAGCACGCCGCAGATCTCGCCCAGCGTGGCGTAGGCCTTCACGGCCTCCAGCACGTATGGGAAGACGTTCTCATTCTTCTCGGCGGCGCGCCTGAGCGCGTCCAGGCGCTCCTCCACCTTACGCGCGTCCCTGCTGGCCTTCACCTGCCTCAGGCGCTGGAGCTGGCGCTCCTCATACTCCTTCGCCCGCCTAACCACCCAGGCCGGGTCTATGGGCACCCAGTCCTCCTCGGGCGGCACCTCATAGCAGTTGATGCCCACGACCGGTATCTCGCCCTCGTCCACGCCCCTCTGATACTTGAAGGCCGAGTTCGCTACCTCGCGCTGCGGGTAGCCCTTCTCTATGGCCCTCACCATGCCGCCCATGTCCTCTATGCGGTCTATGTAGCGCCAGGCCCGCTCCTCTATCTCGTCCGTCAGCCACTCCACGAAGTAGGAGCCGCCCAGCGGATCCACCACGTCCGCCACGCCGCTCTCGTAAGCGATTATCTGCTGGGTGCGCAGGGCCACGCGCACGGCCTCCTCCGTCGGCAGGCAGAGCGTCTCGTCGAAGGAGTTCGTGTGGATGGACTGAGCGCCTCCCAGGACGGCCGCTAGGCACTGGATGGTGACGCGCACCACGTTGTTCACCGGCTGCTGGGCCGTGAGGGTGGCGCCCGAGGTCTGGACGTGCATGCGGAGCCACATGGAGCGCGGCTTCTTGGCGCCGAACCAATCCCTCATGATGCGGGCCCACATGCGCCTGGCAGCGCGGAACTTCGCTATCTCCTCGAAGAAGTTGTTGTGGGACGCGAAGAAGAAGGAGAGACGCGGTGCGAACTCATCTACCTTCATGCCGCGCTCAAGGCACTCCCTCACGTAGGCTATGCCATCCGCCAGGGTGAAGGCGAGCTCCTGGACAGCGTTGGCGCCTGCCTCGCGGATGTGGTAGCCGCTGATGCTGATCGGGTTCCACCTCGGCATGTTCTTAGCGCAGTATTCGATCACGTCCACCACGAGCTTCACGGATGGCTCGGGCGGCCAGATGATGAGCTTCTGCCCTATGAACTCCTTCAGCATGTCGTTCTGCACCGTCCCGCCCAGGCACTCCTGGGGGACGCCCTGTTTCTCGGCCGTGGCTATGTACATGGATAGGATGGGTATGGTCGGCCCGTTTATGGTCATGGAGGTGGTCACCTTGTCCATGGGTATGCCATCGAACAGTATCTCGAAGTCCCTCAGCGTGTCGATGGCCACGCCGCAGACGCCCACCTCGCCCCGGGCCAGTGGGTGATCGCTGTCGTAGCCCATGATGGTTGGGTAATCGAAGGCTATGCTGAGCCCCGTCTCGCCCTCCTTTATGAGGTACTTGAACCGCTTGTTCGTGTCCTCAGCCGTGCCGAAGCCAGAGAACTGCCTCATGGTCCATATCCTGGCCCTGTACATGGTGGCGTGGATCCCACGGGTGAAGGGGTACTCGCCCGGCAGGCCGAGGTCACGCATGTAGTCCTTGTGGCGCACGTCCAGGGGCGTGTAGACCCGCTTGACCGGTATGCCGGAGGACGTGGTGAACTCCTTCTTGCGCTCCGGGAGCCTCGAGAGCCACTTGGGGACCGTCTCACGCTCCCAGCGCTCTACCTCACGCTCTAGCTCCTCAAGGGCTTTCTCATCGAACATGCCCGGCACGGTCTCCGCCCCGCTGGCCCATAGGGGCCCTAGGACCAGCATAAAGGGTTTCCCATCTCGGTCCTCCCCGGTGCGTGAGGGCCGGGCCTAGCCCCGGCGGGTAGGACATGCCCGCTGCCACTCCTCTTAAATCCCGGGTGGCATATCCCACGGGTGAGGGACCTTGGATAACCGGAAGCTGAGGGCTGCCGAGCTGTTCACCAGGGAGGTAGTAGGACGCCTGAGGGGCGTTTACGCCGTCTACCTCTTCGGCAGCGTGGCCAAGGG
>CAZPDR010000150.1:0-2649 GCA_964585495.1 uncultured Candidatus Bathyarchaeia archaeon | reverse complement strand
ACCAGCCACCTGCTGGGCCCGTAGGCCTTGAAGGCGTATTTGGGCACGATGTGGCCTACCGCCAGGCCCACATCCTCAAGCATGAGGGCCGTGAACTTGGGCGCGTAATGGCCTCCTCCGAAGCCAACGGCGTTCTTGACGGCCCTCAGGGGCCTGGTGGCGGCCTCCCAGATGGCCTCGGCCACGGCCCTCGCGGCCTCCCGGTCTGCCCAGCGCTCGGGCGTGCTGCCTATCTCCACGAAGAGCACGGGCACCTTCACCTCCGTGGGGCCGTGGTGCGTTACCTCAAGGCAGACAGCGTAGTCCAGGAGGCCAAGCTCGTCCCTGGCCCTCGCGAGCGCCCTGAGGGCTGCCTTCTGGCGTCCCGGGTCGGACCAGGCCAGCTGCATGGGCTTCCCCCCGAGAGGTGCCTCTGGCCCCAGGTTGCCTGGCGTGTGCGTGCTGAGGCAGGCTTTCCCTGCCTGGCTGGAGTGCCTGGAGGCGATTATCACGGCCTCAAGCCCCTCGCTGGCCAGGGCAACAGGCACATGGCCCGAGCTCACGGTGTCCGCTCGCGTGAAGGCCAAAAGCACGTTCCCTCTGGCGTAAACGGGCTGGCCCTCTAGCTCGCGGCCCGTGGGCTCCAGGCCGTGGAGGTCCAGCAGGGCGCTCGCTATGTTCCTGCTGGCCTCGTCCACCAGGGAGGCCACCACGAGCACTTTCCCGTCAGGCACGCCTGACTCGCGCCCCCTAGGCCAGGCCGAAGAGGAACAGCAGGAGGGCTTTCTGGGCGTGGAGCCTGTTCTCGGCCTGCTCGAAAACTATGGACCTCGGCCCATCTATGACCTCGGCCACCACCTCCTCGCCGCGGTGGGCTGGCAGGCAGTGCATGAAGACCGCGTCCTCAGCGGCCGCGTTGAAGAGCTCTGGCCTCACCTGGTATTTGGGCACGAATACCTTGAAGCGCTCCTCACGCTCCGACTCAGGTATGTGCATGGACATGAAGGTGTCCGTGTAGATGATGTTGGCTCCCTCCACGGCCCTCATGGGGTCGTCCGTGATGACCACGCGGGAGCCTGTGCGGGCCGCGTTGTCGAAGGCCCACTTCACCGCCTCTGGGTCGGGCTCGAAGCCGAGGGGGCAGGCCACGCTGATGTCCATGCCCACCTTCGTGCAGCCCAGGAGGAGCGAGTTGCAGACGTTCGCCCCATCGCCCACGTAGGCCAGCTTGAGGCCCTCCAGGCGGCCGAAGTGCTCCCAGATGGTCAGGAGGTCCCCTATTATCTGGCAGGGGTGGAAGCGGTCCGAGAGGGCGTTTATGACCGGTATCCTGGCGTTCTCGGCCAGCTCCACGAGCGTCCGGTGCTCGGCCACGCGGGCCACTATGGCGTGCACGTAGCGCTCAAGCACCCGGGCCGTGTCCGCGATGGTCTCCCCCCTCGCGAGCTGGAGGTGCTCCCAGGAGAGGAAGATCGGGTAGCCGCCGAGCTCCCTGATAGCCACCTCGAAGGAGACGCGCGTCCTAGTGGAGGGACGCTGGAACAGCAAGGCTATGGAGCGGCCCGCCAGAGGGAAGCCCGATGTCCTGCCGGAGCGCCTCTCCTCCTTGAGCTTGGCCGCGAGCTCTATGATGTGCTTGAGCTCCTCGTCCGTGATGTCCTGGAGCGTGATCAGATCGCGCTTCCGCTCCAACCTCTCACCGCGTGGTGCGTAGCCCATGACGCAAATAAGCCCTTCAGGCCTCCCCGGCCGCCAGGCGCTCCCTCACGGCCTGGGCCACTAACTCGCGCACCTTAGCGGGATCTGCCCTGCCGCGCACGAGCTTCATCACGGCGCCCATGAGCGGGCCCACCGCCCTCTCGCCCATCTTGGCCACCAAGTCGGCCCTCTCGGCCACTACGCGCTCCACCACCGCGCGGAGCTCCTCCCCCGACATGGCCTTGAGGCCCAGGGCCTCAAGGGCCTCGCGGGCCGATCGCCCCTCGTGCTCGCAGAGCCACTTCAGCACCTCAGGTATGGCCTCCTTGAAGGTCTCGCCACGCCCCACCAAGGAGAAGAGCTCGTAGAGCTGCTCCTCCGCCAGCTTGCCCACGTCAAAGCCATCGCGCCTGAGGCTCTTCAGGAGCTCCGTGAGCGTGGTGGCCACCACGGTGGCTGGCACGCCTGTCTCACGGACCACGCGCTCGAAGAAGGCCTGATATTCGCTGTCCACCACCTGCCAGGCGAGCTTCTCGTTCAGCCCGTAATCGCGCATGAGCCTTTCCACCGTCTTCTCCGGTGGCTCGGGCAGCCTGGCCCTGAGGGCCTCTACGTATTCGGGCGTTATCTTCACGGGCGGTATGTCGGTCTCGGGATACATCCTGGCCGCCCCAGGCCGCGGCCTCATGAACTTCGTCCTGCCATCTGGCAAGGCCATGCGCGTCTCCCTCGGCACGCCCCTCAGGGCCTCGCGAGCACGCTCCAACACGACCTCAAGCGCCTTCAGGCAGCGCTCTTTCTCGCCGGCCACGAAGACCACTGCGTCCTCTGGCCCAGCGCCCACGAGCTCCCTCAGGGCCGCGACCTCCTCCTCGCTCACACCGTAGGCTGGCATCTCGTCCGTGTGGAATATCCCGCCCAGGCCGGACCAGGCGGCCGCGATATCGGAGAGCTCCTTGCCGAACCTATGGC
>CAZPDR010000149.1:0-2667 GCA_964585495.1 uncultured Candidatus Bathyarchaeia archaeon | reverse complement strand
CGCTGTAGCAGTAGAGGCAGCCGTGGGCGCAACGGCCCTTGTAGACGTTCAGGTTATACTTGGGCGGGCAGGTGCACCAGGTGCCCTTAGCGGCCCTGAAGGGCGGGAGCCTCAAGGCTCAGAGGACCTCGAACTCTATGGGCACCTTCCTCGGCCTCGGCCCCTCGGGCGTGAAGATGATGTCCCAGGCATCTATCTCCGGGCGCCCTATGATGAGGTCCACGCCCTCGCGCAGGTTCTCGGCCACCTCGAAGACCGCCCTGCCCGGGACCTCCGTGCCCTGGAAGACCACCTTGGCCAAGCACTGCCCGGTGATCCTCAGCCTTCCCTCACGGTCGGCCGTGCGGAGCTCGTAGGGCCTTTCGAGCGGTATGAAGGAGCCCAGCTCATCCGCCAGGCGCCTTGAGATGACGCTCTTGCTCGCCCCCGTGTCCACAAGGGCCTTCAGCCTCACGGAGCGGCCGCGGTGCCTGAGCTCCACGTCGGCTAGGGCCTGCTCTGCCCTCAAGATGGGCACCAGGAGGAGAAAACGGGGCGCTCTATTAAGTGCTGCCCTCCCTCATGAGGGCCAAGATCTCCCTGGCCTTCCTGGCATCGGCAGCGAGGTAGCGCACGGCCTCCTCGTCCAGGTCGAGCCACCTGGCCAGGCCAGCGGCCATCCTCGGGTTGTTCTGGAAGATGAAGCGCAGGTAAGGCATTATCTTCTCCTTTGCCTCCTTGGCCGAGACGTGGCAGCGCCTCCTGATGGCCCTAGCGATGGCGTTCTGGAGCTCCCTCTCCGACCTACCGCGTGCCAGGTAGCGGATGCGCTCTGGGAAGTTGAACCTCACGAAGCCGGGCTTGCTCCTCTTCGCCATGGCCACGCCAGCCGTCATGAACGTGCTCACGTAGCGCCCCAGGCCCCAATCCTGCGTCCTTATGATGCGGCCGCGGAAGAGGTCGGCTCGCGAGAGGGCGTCCATGGCCTTCGCCACCTCCTCGGGGCTCTTGTAGGCGCGGGGCACGTTCTCGTAGATCCACTCGAAGAGCATGTCCAAGTCCACATCGGCCTCCTTCGTGGCGCTTAAGGCGCGGGCGCAGGTCTCTGCGTGGAAGACGTTGCCGAGCACGCGGAATATCTCCTTCTTCCTGTCCCTGGCGCCGAGCCAGGCCACATCCTGGTAGGTGAGCCTCTTCTTGCCTTCCGCGGCTGCCTGAAGGTCCATGATGGCCGAGCGCACGTCCCCATTCGCCCGCTTGGCCAGGAAGGCGAGGGCCTGCCTCTCGGCCACGATGCCCTCCCGCTCGCAGATGCGCTGCAGCACCTTCATGATGTCCCTCACGCCCACCCGCTTGAACTCTATCATGAGGCACTTCTCGCGCAGCGGCCGGAAGCGCGGGTCCCAGGGGTTGTTCGCTATCAGCACGATGGGGCAGCGTGCTCGGTCTATGAGCTTCATGATGGCCGCGAGGCCGCCCGTGTCGGCGGTGCCTGTGATGCCATCTAGCTCGTCGAACAATATCATGCGGGGCCTGCCGAAGAGGCTGCCAGCGCTCGCGGCTGGGCCTACCAGGCGCTCTATCTGCTCAGCCGTCCTGAAGTCGCTGGCGTTCGTCTCTATCAGCTCGAAGCCCAGGTCGTTCGCGAGGGCCTGGACGGCCACCGTCTTGCCCGTGCCAGGCGGACCGTAGAGGAAGGCCGCCTTCTTCTTCGGAACGCGCCCCTCCTTCCACGCCTTAGCCCAGCTCAGCAGCTTAGCCTTGGCTTCCTCGTTCCCCACCACCTCTGAGAGCGTCCTGGGCCTGTGCTTGACCGTCCAGACCTGGTAGGCCATCTAAGAGGCCCCCTCGCCCCTAGGCCCTCTTCATGAGCTCGCCGAACTCGGCCAGGTGGGCCAGGAGGGCGCTGAGCTGGACCTCCTCGTTCGCCCCCATGACGAGCCTGAAGTCTATCTCGCCCACCACCTCGGCTATGCGTATCTTCCACTTATCTGGTATGTCCATCTTGAATATCTGGCCGTGGATCTGCCTTATCAGGTCCGTGCCAGCCACGCCGTAGCGCCAGATGAGGTCGCGCAGTATCTCACGGGCCTTCATGAAGTCGCCCTCCAAGGCCGTCTGGACCATCTCCGCCACGCGGGCTGGGTTGGCGTGGCCCACGACCGCGTAGACCACCTCCTCATCTATCGGCTTGCCTAAGCTGGCGGCCGCCTGGAGCGTGTTGATGGCCTTGCGCAAATCGCCACCGCTCACGTCCAAGATGGCCTTCACGCCCGAGTCCAGGAGCTCCACGTCCTCCCGCTCGGCTATGTATCTAAGCCTGGCGGCTATGTCCTCCGGCCTGAGGTAGGTGAAGCGGAAGGGGGCGCAGCGCGACTGGATGGGCTCTATGATGCGGGCCGAGTAGTTCGCGATTAATATGAAGCGGCAGGTCTCCGTGTAGCGCTCCATGATGCGCCTCAGGGCCTGTTGGGCATCGGCCGTCATGTTGTCCGCCTCGTCGAGGATGAGGAGCTTGAACGGCACCTCGCCGATGGCCATGCTGCGGGCGAAGGTCTTCACGGTCTCGCGGATGACGTTGATGCCCCTCTCATCGCTCGCGTTCAGCTCCATGATGTAGTCGTGGTAGTTCGGCCCGTAGAGGTCGTGGGCCAGGCAGAGGGCGGCCGTGGTCTTGCCCGTGCCAGG
>CAZPDR010000148.1:0-2689 GCA_964585495.1 uncultured Candidatus Bathyarchaeia archaeon | reverse complement strand
CGGGGGCGAGTTCAAGAGCGTGGAGGAGTTCGTGGTCTTCGTGCTTGAGGAGGTCCTGCGCGAGGAGGAGGTCGAGAGCGTCTTCACGCCAGAGGAAGAGGAGGAGATCAAGAGGCGCCTCAGGGCGCTCGGCTACCTCTAGGCCCTAGGCCCTGAAGCCTCAGCCCCAGGCCCCTCGTGCCTCATAGATAGCCTAGCGCCTTCAACCGCCTTTTCACGTCCTCCGACTCTAGGTCTGGGAGGTGCTTCCTTATGAGGAATATTATGTATTCCGTAACGCTCCTGTAGCCGGTGCCCTCCAGGGCCTTGGCCAGGCGCTCGTAAAGGGGCCTGGGGATGGAGATGGTAACGTATTCCACCACGGCCCCTCCCCGCGCTCCTAGGGGTGCCCGAGATAAAGGCTTTCGAGCAGGTGCCATGGCCTCGTGAGCAGGGGCGCATATATTAACCACGGGGGCGCCCCTTGAGCGGTGGCCCGCCTTGGCGCCCGAGATGCTGGAGATAGACGGCTCCCTCAAGAGCGGGAGCGGCACCATGCTACGCCTGTCGGTGGCCTTCTCGGCCATCACGGGCAGGCCGCTTCACATGACGAACATCAGGGCCAGGCGCTCCAACCCAGGCCTGAGGCCCCAGCACCTGGAGGCCGTCCTCACGGCCGCTAAGCTCTGCCGAGCCCGTGTTTCGGGCGCCCGGGTGGGCTCCATGGAGATAACCTTCGAGCCCAGCCACATCGTGGGAGGGCGCTTCCGGGCCGAGATAGGCACGGCTGGCAGCATCCCCATGCTCATCATGACCATCCTGCCCATCTGCATCTTCGCGCCCGAGCCCGTCCGCGTGCTCATCGAGAAGGGCGGCACGGACGTGAGGCACGCGCCCACCATCAACTACATGCGCTACGTCCTCTTGCCCGTGCTGGCCAAGATGGGCGTGAGGGCGCGCATCCGCGTGCTCAGGTATGGCTATTACCCGCGCGGCCTGGGGGCCGTGGAGCTGAGCGTGGAGCCCCTGGAGGGCCCGCTTCAGCCCATCGTGCTGGAGGAGTTCGGGGAGCTCCAGGCCGTGAGGGGCGTTTCGGTCTGCACCTTCCTTGAGAAGCGCAGGGTGGCGGACAGGCAGGCCAGGGCGGCTCGCGAGGTGCTGGCCCGTGAGGGCCTTGAGGCCGACATCAGGGCCATCTATGACCGCTCCAACCCAGCTCAGCGCGGGAGCTCCATCGTCCTCTGGGCCGAGACGGACACGGGCGTCCTCCTGGGCGCGGACGCAATTGGCGAGCTGGGCAAGCCAGCCGAGGTGGTAGGCCGGGAGGCCGCTGAGGGCCTTCTGGCCGAGCTGAGGGCGCGTGCCACGGCCGACGTGCATTTGGCCGACATGCTGGTGCCCTACGTGGCCCTGGCGGGTGGCCGCTCGGCCTACCTGGCCCGGGAGCTCACGGACCACATGGACGCGAACATCTGGCTGGCCGAGCAGATCTTGGGCGCCCGCTTCCGCGTGCAGAAGGCAGATGGCCTCTACCGGGTGGAGTGCGAGGGCTCGCCGCCCAGCGGGCCGTAAGGTTATAGGCGCCCTAAGGGCCACGTGCGTCCAAAGGGGCCGGGGCCTTGACGAAGGTCCGCGTCCGCGGCATCTACGCCACGGGCCTCACGAAGCTCCTGCTCGACAAGGGCTTCACCGTGGTCCAGCCCTCGCTCGTAATCGCGGAGCGCTTCAAGATGGCTCCCCTGGAGGAAGAGCCCGATGTGGTGGTCTCCGACAGGGAGGACAAGCACGGTCTAGTGGCCTTCGGGCCTGAAGAGCGCCTGAACGCCTTCATCTCGGCCCTCAGGGAGGAGCTCCCAGATGCCATCGTGAGGCGCCAGCGCTTCGAGCTATGGGCCCTCTACAAGGCCCGCGTGCTCGACCACGAGCGAGGGCTCCTGGACCTGGGCGGCGTGGTGGCCCGCCTGGCGCCTGGCGAGGAGCTGGGGCCAGATGAGCGAGCCGTGCTCGTCCAGGTGGTCCGCTTCGATGGCCGAAAGGTGCTGGCCTCCCGCTTCCCGCGCCTCAGAGGCGCCTTTGCCACCCTCAGGCCCTTCGAGCCAGGCGTGGAGGTGAGCGATAAGATAACGGATGCCGAGCTGGCGGCCAGGCTGGTGGAGCTGGCGAGCTCCCTGCTGCCGGAGGGAATGGGCCTGAGGTGGCGCTCAAGGGCAGCGAAGGCTGGCGAGGGAGAGCTGAAGGCTGATGTGAGCTCCCTCTTGGCCGAGTGGCAGGCGGTCCGCGAGCGGTTTGAGCAAGCCGAGGCACCTTCCAAGGTGAGGCCGGGGAAGGCCGTCGCGGACGTGGAGTTCCCTCTCGGGGCCAAGGAAAGGCTGGACGAGCTCAGGCGGGCCGTCTGCCCCACCCTTGAGGGCCATCATCGCCTGAAGGCCTGCGGTGGCGAGCTGGCCAGCTCCGTTGAGCTGGCCGAGAAGCTCCTCTTCCAGGGCATGCCCGAGGAGCAGGTGCTCAGGCTCTTCCAGGAAGTCCTGGCCCGCGAGCTGCCAGCCGAGGGCGATCTGCTGGCCATCCTGCACGTGAAGCTGGATGGCACGGTGCTGAAGCTGGGCGAGGGCGAGGTGCTGGCCGCCAGCCCGGGCGCCCGGGAACTCCTGCTCGCCAGGCGCATCAGGGGGCGCGGCTTCTACGATGGCCTGAACGTGCGCAAGGAGCC
>CAZPDR010000147.1:0-2705 GCA_964585495.1 uncultured Candidatus Bathyarchaeia archaeon | reverse complement strand
TAGGCTGGGCCATGGAGCTCTACGAGCGCGGCATCCTGACCAAGGAGGACACGGACGGCCTAGACCTGCACTTCGGCAACCACGAGGCCATGGTAGAGCTGGTGGAGCGCATCGCGCTGAGGAAGGGCAAGCTGGGCGACCTGCTGGCGGAGGGCTGGCATAGGGCAGCGGAGAAGATAGGGAAGGGCTCCGACAGGCTCATCATGGCCGTTAAGGGCCTGGGCCTGCCGGCCTACGAGCCCAGGGCCTTCTGGGGCCACGCGCTCGGCTATGCCACGAACGTGCGCGGCGGCTGCCACCTGAGGGCCTACATGATAGCTCCGGAGGTGCTGGGCGTGCCGAAGAAGATGGACCCGCTGACCACGGAGGGCAAGGCCGAGATGTGCATCTGGTTCCAGAACTACTTCGCCTTCGTGGACAGCTCCCTCGTGTGCAAGTTCGTTACCTTCGCCCTCACGCCAGAGGACTTCGCTAAGGCCATGTCGGCCTGCACGGGCTGGGATTGGGATGCCGATAAGGTGCTCCTCACGGGCGAGCGCATCTACAACCTGGAGCGCATGATACAGTGCCGGGAGGGCGTGGGCAGGAAGGACGACACCCTGCCAGAGCGGTTCCTGAAGGAGCCAGCGCCCGTTGGGCCGCCCAAGGGCAAGGTGGTGCCACTCAAGGAGATGCTAGATGAGTATTACAAGCTGAGAGGCTGGGACGTGGAGACGGGCATACCTCTGCCCGAGACGCTCAGGCGCCTGGGCCTGGAAGATGCGGCCAAGACGGCGGAGGAGCTCCTCAAGAAGAGCTGAGCGCGGCCTGGCCGCTAGGCCCTAATCCATTTTTGTCCTCACGTCGGAGGCAGCCTGGGGCATGAAGGTCCGGGTGCGCGCCTTCGCCACCCTGGCGGGCCTGCTGGGCAGTGGAGAGGTGGAGCTGGAGCTCCCGGAGGGCTGCACGGTCCGCGAGGCCCTCAAGGCCCTGGTGGAGCAGCATGGGAAAGCGCTCGCCCAGGCCCTCTTCGGCCGGGAGGGGCGCCTGGCCCCCGGCGTGAAGGTCATGCTGAACGGGAGGGACATAGACTTCCTCTCCGGCCTAGACACACGCCTCTCGGATGGCGATGAGGTGTTCCTATTCCCTCCCGTGGGAGGCGGTTGAGCTAACCGTTAAATGAGCCCGCCCTCCCCATCAGGCAGGAGCAGGGCCGGGCAGGTGATGGCATGAGCAGGAGGGCCAAGGCGGGGCTGGCCGTGAGGAAGGCCTCGCGCAAGCTAACACGTGCCTACAGGAGCCTCTCGGCCTACAAGCCCTCCTCGCTTGTGATAGCCCTCGCGGCGGTGGCCGTGGCCATCTTCCTCTTCGGGGGAGGCGTTTACGACGTAGTCGTGAAGCCCGTGGTGGCCGTGCCAAGGCCCCGTTCCATCTGGGTGGCCTACCCCTACACGCTCCTTGAGCAGTGGCTCATGGAGAGCATCGTCTCCATGATCTCCTTCGCCATGGGCTTCGCCGGCCTCTTCCTCATCTACGAGAGCACGAAATACGCGGATGACCCACACCGAGCCTACTACCGCTTCATAGTGGGCGTCATCCTGCTCCTCGCTGCCTACTTCATGGGCCAATACATGCTTAGGGTCCAGAAGCTCAAGACCGTCAGGCTGGGCCGCTAGGCCCTCACCAGGGCTCCTTCTTCAGGCCCAGCTTGTAGGCCGCGAAGTTCGTGGCCAGGTGGATGAGGGGCGTGAGCACCAGCACGCAGGCCAGCTCGTCCAGCGCGGGGGGCCTGAATGGGAGCACGAGCAGGACGGCGCCCACCACGAAGTCCAGCTGGTCTAGCAGGGGGGCGGGGGCCCCTGGCGGCCTGTTGAGGCGCCTCTTCACGAAGGAGCCAGCCAGGTCGCCCAGCATGGCCCCCAGGCCCATTAGGAAGCCCAGGACGAGCGCATCGGGCAGGGAGGGCACGAGGCCCACCAGGCCGAGCGCCAGGCCCGTGAGAGCGCCCACCAGCACGCCCGAGATGAAGCCTCTCACGGTCTTCCTCGGCCCGAAGATGGGCCTTCCATCCCTGAAGGTGCGGCCGCCATCGAGGGGCCTGCCCCCGCCGAAGACCACGGGAGCTCCGTTGGCGAAGTAGGCTGGCAGGATGTAGATGAGCGACCTGGCCAGGAGGTCCGCCAGGGCCTCAAACGGCATCGACTATCCCCTCCTCCCTTATCCTGAAGAAGGCCGTGTTCCTCGGGGCTGGCCTGGGGCTCTTCTCAAGGACCGCTATCCTGAGGCCGGGCTGGCCTGTGAGCTGGAGGCGGAGGACCAGGTCGGCCCAGAACTTGAGGATCCTCTGGGCCACGGGCTCTACCTCAGCCTGTCCGGCTGCCTCAAGCCTGGCCCTCACCTGGCTCGTCATCACGGCCGCGAGCCCGTGCTCGCGAGCTACCTGCGCTAGGGTGGCTACCTGCCGGGCGAGCTCCCTGTTCAGGGCGAAGGCCTCCGCGCCCTCCGAGAGCTCCCTCCGGTAGAGGCCCGTGATGGTGTCCACGGCCACCAGCCTCAGGCCAGCTCTCGCGAACAAGCCCAGCCTGTCTATGAGCCTCCCCTGCTCCCTGAAGCTCTCCGGCCTGGCTATCACGAGCCTCTCAAGCACCTCTGGCTCATCGCCCGAGAGGGCGCTCACCTTCTCGGCCCTGAGGGTGCCCTCGCAGTCCACGAAGAGCGCCTTGTGG
>CAZPDR010000146.1:0-2800 GCA_964585495.1 uncultured Candidatus Bathyarchaeia archaeon | reverse complement strand
GGCACCACGTAGCCTCCCTCGCCCTGGATGGGCTCGAAGACTATGGCCGCGACCTCCTCGGGCGGCACGTATTTGTGGAGAACCCATTCCTCTATGAAGTCCACGCACCAGAAGGCGCAATCCGGCCTTTCGAGCTTGAAGGGGCACCTGAAGCAATACGGGTAGGGCACGTGCACCACGCCCGGCACCAGCGGGTGGAAGTAGCGGCGCTGGACGGGCTTGCTGGCCGTGAAGCTGAGGGCGCCCATGGTGCGGCCGTGAAAGGCGCCTATGTAGGCCAGGAAGAGCTGCCGCCTCGTATGCCACCTGGCCAGCTTGATGGCTGCCTCCACGGACTCAGCACCGCTGTTGCAGAAGTAGACGCGCTTCCTGAAGGCCCCTGGCGTGATCTCGCAGAGCTTCTCGGCTAAGAGCACGCTCTCCTCGTAGTAGAAGTCCGTGTGGGAGTAGTGCATGAGCTTCTCCGCCTGGGCCTTGATGGCCTCCACCACCTTCGGGTGGCAGTGGCCCACGTTCATGACGGCGATGCCCGCGTTGAAGTCGATATACTCGTTGCCGTCCACGTCCCTCAGCACGCAGCCCCGCGCGGACTCCACCACGAGCGGGTAGAAGCGCACGTAGGAGGGCGATATGACGGCCGCGTCCCGCTCCAGCAGAGCCCTGGCCTTAGGGCCAGGAGGCCTCACCACTATCTTGGGGAGCTCCCCGGCCAAACCTCCATCACCGCTCCACCACGCCCGCTGGGCTAAAAGAGGTTTCGCCTACCATTTCGTGGAGCTCCACGCCCGGACACCAGCTCATAAACGTGGGCATGATATAAGATGAGCTAAGCTATCGGCCACCAGCCAAACAGCTGGTGGCCCTCAGCTGGCTGTTCAGTTGAGTTTACGAGCTCTCCCGCTTCACGGAGAACTCGCAGTAGTCATCGCCCTTGGCTATACATAGCGTTTCATCCACTACTAGGTCGCTGCCGTAGGCCGCCCGGAAGATGCCCGTGAGAACCCCTTTCACCAGAACGCTGGTTGGCCTATCACGTGGCTGGTGCCCCCTGAGCGAGAGGCACTCGAAGTTCTCGAATAACTTTATGGTGAAGGTCCTCTCCGCCTCGTCATACCTGGTGATCTCGTAATCAAACCAGCCAGCGGCCACGTGGAGCGCTAGGAAGGTCTCCACCAGCTCGCGGCCGGATAGCCCGTAGTCCTCCTTTAGCTTCTTGGCCGCCCGAGCACCCGCCCTCAGCCCCATATCAAACAATATGGCCCTGCCGCCCGTGCCGAAGGTATCTATCAGCCAATTGAACATGGCGCCCATGTCCATCACGTCAAGGACGACCACCCGGTCCCCGAGGAAGGTCGTGAGGTAGGTGGTCCCGTCTATGGCCATGTGGCCCACCTGCCGAACTACCATGTCAGCATTCCTGACCATGGGGAGGGACCTGAGCTCCTCCACCAGGTCCCCCACGGTGATGCTGGAGTTCGTGAAGTCCAGGAAGAGGACGATGATGCCGTGCTCACCTCCTGGCTCCGCCATCAGAAGGCCCGAGAGGATGTTGATGCCGTGCTTAGTCATCTTGGAGGCCACCTCGGCCAGAGCCCCTGGCACGTTGTCGACCTTGATGGCTATCTGCGATATATTCCTGCCCGGTGCATAAATGGCACAGGGGACGATCCTAGGGTAGTTAGGGGCCCTTCGCACTTTACCCTCTCCATACATCACTCCCCGGGGACGTTTATAACGGTTATGAACCTTTGATAGCCCCTCAAACCTTTTAAGAACCTTCTAGAACGCTCCCTGCTGAGGCGGAACAGGTGCCAAGGCGCAGGTTAAGGAAGGTGTCCGTGTATCTCCCAGAGGAACTCATAGGGAAGTTAAATAAGCTGGCGGAGGACAAGGGCATAGGAATGGCAGTTCTCCTCAGGATGTGGATCATAGAAAAGGCCAAGGCCGAGGGCGTGATAAATCGCCAAGACGAGCACCGCGGGGCGTAGGGGGCCTCGGGTCCTGCCGGACTCATCACGCCTCAGCGTATCTCGATCTCCCCATCGGCCCGCTAGAACTTCCCTCCTCCACCTTGAAAAAGGCTGCCCGGGCCTGCCGGCGCTCGGCCGAGAAGACCCATCGTCATGGCGAGGTCGGTTTTCCCCGCCTTTCAGCCTCACCGCGCTCTCGGCCCCTCGGGCGCCTCCCGACCTCCATCCTGCGCGCTGTCCTTTATAGCTTGGGCTGCCTTGGCTCCTCGGGAGCAAAGGGCATGCGAGGGAGGGCGCCCGTCCGCGTGATCATGGACGCGAACTTCCTCTTCCTGCCCGTCCAGTTCCACATAGATGTCTTTGAGGCCATCGAGGACCTGCTCTGCAGGCGCGTGGAGTTCGTGCTCCCCTCGCCCGTCTACGAGGAGGTGGTGAGGGCCGCGGGGCGCTACCGCGGTCCTGAGCGCCTGGCGGCCGAGCTGGCGAGGAGGTGTGAGGTGGTGGAGGTGGAGCGCCTCCCCGGCGAGAGCGTGGACGACCTCATCGTGAGGCTGGCGTCCGAGTGGCGCTGCCCCGTGGCCACGAACGACGCCAGGCTGAGGAAGCGCCTTCGCCAGCTCGGCCTGCCCGTGATATTCCTGAGGGGGCGCGGCAAGCTGGAGCTGGAGGGTGAGCTGACCGCTTAGCTTAAATAAGGCCCCCTCAGGCCTAGGGGGGCGGGGGATCAATACGTTCAAATTGGTGAAGGTCGAGGACGTGATACGGATACCTCCCGACCGCTTTGACGAGCCCGTGGAGAAGGTGGCGCTTGAGGAGCTCAGGCGCATGTA
>CAZPDR010000145.1:0-2813 GCA_964585495.1 uncultured Candidatus Bathyarchaeia archaeon | reverse complement strand
GTGCCCGTGGTGGTGCCCGTGATGTGGGGCGTCTTCTCCGCCACGGCCTACCTGGCCGCCAGGCCCTTCGCCAGGGGGCCCTGGCTCGTGCTCCTGGCCTCGGCGCTCATGGTCATCCTCGACCTGGCCTTAGACCCGGCCATGACCTCCTGGCGGGCCTGGGTCTGGGAGGGGGGCTGGGGCCCGGCCTGGCAGGGCGTGCCGCTCAGCAACTTCCTGGGCTGGCTCCTCGTCTCGCTCGTGATAATCGGCACCTACGAGCTCGTCCTCAAGGGCGATGGGCCCGAGGATGCGTTCTTCTCCCTCATCTACATCTACAACCTGGCCCTGGTGGCCGTCCAGGCGCCCAGGAGCGCTGGGCTGCTGGCCCTGAGCCTTGGGCTGACCGTGTTCTGCCTGCTCTTCCTCACGGCAAGTCCTCTGGCCAAGCGTTTAAGCGCATATCGCGGATACTATTTAAGACGCTAGGCACTTTAAATCGGGCTGGCTTGGCTATTCCGCGAGTTCGGGAGGTGCGCTCGGCCCGGTCAGCACCTCCCTGCCCTCCTCCAGCACGAGCACGGTGTCCTCTATCCTAACGCCCCCTCGCCCGGGCAGGTAGATGCCCGGCTCCACCGTGATGACGTAGCCAGCCCGGAGCTCCTCCTCCACGCCAGGCGCTAGCCTGGGCTGCTCGTGCACCTCTATGCCCACGCCATGCCCGAGCGAGTGCACGAAGTAGTCCGCGTATCCGGCCTTATCTATCAGGCCGCGGGCCACGGCATCTACATCACATGCCCTCACGCCAGCCCTGAGGGCCTCTATGGCCGTGAGCTGGGCCTCCCTCACGGCCGCGTATACCTTCTCCTGCCAGGGCTCCGGCCTGCCCACCACGAAGGTGCGCGTCATGTCGGACACGTAGCCCCCGCAGGTGGCGCCCAGGTCCACGACCACTAGGTCGCCCTCCCTCAGCTCGCGGCCCGAGGCCCTGGCGTGCGGCAGGGCGGAATTCGGGCCGGAGGCCACTATGATGGAGAAGGGGTGCTCCTCCGAGCCAGCCAGCCTGAGTTCGCGCTCTAGCTCGCCAGCGACCTCTAGCTCCCTCACGCCAGGCGCCAGGAGCTCCGGCACGAGGGCCATGACCTTGCTCGCGATCTCGCAGGCCCTCCTGATGGCCGCGACCTCACGCTCGTCCTTCACCTTCCTCAGCTCCCAGACCCGCTCGGATGCCTCCACCAGCTCCTCCTCGCCCAGCTCGCTCGCCAGACGCCTGTAGGTGGCCAGGGGGAGGCTGTCGAAGCCCAGCTTCCTCACCCGGAGCTCCCTCAAGGCCTCTAGGAGCACGTCATCTGGCTTCTGGCCCACGCGGACGTGCCTGACCTCTACCTCCGCGCCCGAGAAGTGCTGCTGAGCGGCCGCCAGGTCCACGCCGGGCGTGAGCAGGATGGGCCTGCCATCGGAGGGCACCAGGAGCCTCGGCGCGCCCTTGAAGCCGGTGAAGTAGAAGATGTTCGCGGGGCTCACGACCAAGAGGGCGTCTAGCTCAAGCTCCCGGGCCAGCTCCCTCGCCCTATCTAAGCGCATCCGGTGGGGCATGGCAGGGGCATCTCTCGGCCGCGAGCTTAATAGGCTTTGGGCGCCCGTGGGGCCGGATATGGAGGCCCCCTTCACGCCCGAGCAGGTCAGGAAGGCCCTGATGAAGGCCCGTAAGGAGCTGGGCCTCAGGACGCCCGTCAGGCCGAGGGTCGAGGCCGTCTACTACGAGGCCGAGAGCGACTTCCTCCTCGTGGTAGTCCCCGATAGGCCGGACAAATCGGTCGTGCTAGGCCCCTCCGGCCGCGTGATGAAGATGGCCAAGAGGGAGCTGGGCGTCTCGGCCATGGCCGTGCGCTCCCGCACGGACCTCGTGGTGAAGCGCTGGAGGGTGAGGCAGGCGCTCGCTAAGGCCAGGAGGCTGCTGACGATGGCTGGCGGCCTCCTGAGGGAGGCCCTTGAGCGCGTGGTCGCGCTCCTAGAGGCTGAGGCACGCTACCCTCCCAGGGATTGGCCTGCCTTCGAGCCCCTTGAGGAGCCAGCGGTCGTGGTGGGCTTCTCTGGCGGCGTGGACAGCACGGCCCTGCTCTACCTGGCCGCGCGCCTCGGCCTAAGGCCCATCGCGGCCACCGTGGACGCTGGCGGCTGGATGCTCCCCCCGCACGTGAGGGAGCGCGTGGAGGCCATAGCGGCCCGCCTGGGCGTGGAGCACGCCTACCTCAGGGGGGACGAGCAGGTCTTCAGGCGGGTGCTGCTCTGGGCTAGGCAGGGGAGGAGGCACCCGTGCAGGATGTGCCACGAGCAGGTAGAGGAGGCCGTCATCTCCTACGCGCTTGAGAGGGGCGTGCCCATCGTGGCCTTCGGCGATTTGCTGCCCACGGGCCGCTACTCCATCTACTGGCTCAGGCGAGGGGGCCGGAGGCTGCTAAGGCTGAACCTCATGGCCTCCCTGGCCCTCTGCAAGAGCGATGCCCGCGTCCTCGCCCGCCTGGCCGGGCACCCTGTGGAGCGGTTGCGCTTCGGCTGTCCCCTCCTGGGCGTGGTGCACCGGGAGCACGAGGAGATGAGGCTGGCCTCCATCCAGAGGGTGCTGAGGGAGACGAGGGCGGGCATCCTGGAGCCGAACCAGGCATTAGAGCTCATAAAGAGCATCATAAGGTGAGGGGCGCACTTTTACACAACCCCCTGTTATAGGCTAGGGGCAAGCCAGCGTAGAGTTTTTAAACAAGCTTGTCAGGCCAGAGGACACGGGCAAGGGTTGAGGTAACGGAGCGTGCTCTCCCCCTTTGCTACCCCTCTCC
>CAZPDR010000144.1:0-2846 GCA_964585495.1 uncultured Candidatus Bathyarchaeia archaeon | reverse complement strand
TGCTGGAGGCCGTGAAGGCCTACGCCACGCTGGGCGAGATCTGCGGCGTGCTCCGCGAGGTCTACGGCGAGTGGAAGGAGCTCATCATCGTCTAGAGCCGGGCTGGTCGGCTTGGGCCCTGGCCAGGCGATGAGGCCGCGCCTGGAGGAGCTCCTAGCGGCCCTGAGGAGCTGCGAGCGCTGCCGGGTGCTGGGGAGGCCCTTCCTGGCCCACCGAGTTTATGAGCTCTGGCTCCCGCGCCGCGTAGAACTCCTCCTCATCACGGAATCGCCACCGCCAGGCCAGAAGGCCGATTTCTTCTACAACCTGAGCAGGCCGGATAGGCTGAGGAGGAACATGCGCGTCATCCTGGGCCTGGAGGTGCCCGAGAGGGAGGTGCCTGCTTGGCTGAGGGAGCACGGCGTCTTCCTGACGAACGCCGTGAAGTGCAGGCCGCCTGCTGGCGAGAGGGGCTACCGGGACGAGCGGTTGCTGAGGCAGATGGCCTTGAGGTGCGCCCGGCACCTCGCCCTTGAGGTGGCCATCCTAAGGCCCAAGCACGTGATGGCCCTGGGCCGGATAGCTGGCCTAGCCGCGGAGGCCTGCGGGCTGGAGCTCTACGCTGCCTTCCCCCACCCGAACTACGTGGTCCGCTTCGGGAGGCACCTCATCCCCTCCCTGAGGGAGGCGATTTTCAAGGCCCTGGAGGACGCGGAGCTCTAGGGTGCCGAATGAGGCAGCTCAGGAGCAGCCTGGGCAGGGCGGCCAAGACGCGGGATTGAAAGTCCATCTCGGCCACGCGGGCCACCTCGCGCCCTAGCCCCAGCTCTGAGGCCAGCTCCACGGCTAGGTCGAGGGCCTTATCCGGCAGCCTGTCTAGGAGGCGCCTGGCCAGTAGCATGGCCTTGAACTCCCGGCCCAGGAGGCTCCTCCAGGCCAGCTCGTAGGCCCTGAGGGCCTCAGCGCTGACATCTTCCGCCTTCACGGCCTCAGCCACCGTGCGGCCGGCCAGGAGGGCGCAAAGACCGCCCAAGACCACCCCGCCGCCCGTGGTGGGCTTGGCCTGGCCAGCGGCATCGCCCACGACCACCGCGCGGTCCGCGTAGGTCCTGGGTATGGGGCCGCAGGTCAGGACGGAGCCAGCGTAGGGCGGGCGCCTGAGGCCTGGCGGCAGCTTCGCGCCCAGCCTCCGCCTGAGGAAGGCTGCCAGGAGTTCCCGCGGGTCCAGGCCGCGGCGGCAGGCCAGGCCCACGCGGGCGAGGCCATCCCCAAGCGGGATGACCCAGGCGAAGAAGCCGGGCGCCACCCGCGAGCCGAGCCACACCTCCACCAGGTCCTCGGCCAGGTCGGGCACGCGGAGTTCCACCTGGCTGGCGGGCAGCACGCGGCGCCAATCCACGGTCCTCAGGCCCAGGCGCCTCACCAGGCGGGAGCGGAAGCCCTCAGCCACCACGGCCACCTGGGCCTGCAGGGAGCCCCAGCGCCCTGAGAGCGAGATGCCTGAAGGGAGGTGCGAGATGGCGAGCACCTTCCTGCCCAAGAGCACCTCGGCTCCCGCTCGCTCTGCCCGCTCGGCCAGGGCCAGGTCAAGCAGGTGCCGGTCCACCACGCAGGCCACGGGCTCGCCTGCCTCCACCAGGAACTCCCGGCCCCCTGGCGACACGAAGCGGGCGCCCCTGAGCT
This sequence comes from uncultured Candidatus Bathyarchaeia archaeon, assembly GCA_964585495.1. GTDB lineage: Archaea > Thermoproteota > Bathyarchaeia > EX4484-135 > EX4484-135 > EX4484-135. The sequence continues at coordinate 1,184 of CAZPDR010000144.1, read as the reverse complement.
GCCTGTTCAGCACGTAGTGCCCCTCCGGCCTCAGGCCTATGGCCCTCAGGCCCCTCAGGCTCAGGAGGCCAGCGCACTCCACGGGCAGGCCGATTTGCCCGTGCTCCTCCAGCACCACCACGTGGGCGCCCCGTTTCGCGGCCTCACGGGCCGCTATGAGGCCGGAGGGGCCAGCGCCCACCACCGCGACCTGGGCATTCACGGGCCTTCAGCTCGGCCTAGAGCTTAATAACGGCCTCACGCACGCACGAATGGGCCGCTGGCCGTGAGGTCTGAACCACCGACACCGACGGCCCGGTGAGGTAGAGCCCAGCGGCCTGAGCCAGCGGCCACTTTCACCACCCTCTCCCTCCCGGGTCAGGAGCTCGCTCAGCCCACCCGCCCTTTTAATGGCCAGGCCATGGGGCCTTGGGAAAGGCATTAGGGGGTGGCAAGGTGCCCGGTATGCCGGGGGTCAGGGGCGTGAGCGAGGAAGCATACAAGCGCAAGTATACGTTCGGGGAGGACTACGGGACCAGCTTCTACAAGTTCGGCCCGATAACGTGCGGTGAGGTGCCCGAGGTCATAGAGAACCGCGGCTACTTCCCGGACGAGAGCATGATAATGTTCCAGATCGCGGGCAAGCCAAAGGAGGTCGTGATAGGCGAGGAGATAGCGCAGTTCCTGGGCGCCAAGGAGGAGCTGGTCGAGCGCCTCGTCTATCCCATGCGCAACGGCGTGATAGAGCGCGGTGATGAGCGTGCCTGGCGCGTGGTGGAGGAGATAACGCGCTACGGGCTGGAGCGCTTCAGGCCGAAAGCCGACCCAGCCTTCGATGGCTTCTATGTATGCGCCAGCCTCTCGGCCGTGGCGCCACGCTACATGTATGAGCGCCTCTTCGACATCCACAAGCGCATAGATGAGGAGACGGGCCTGGTGAGGGCGGTTACCATCATACCCCAGCCCCTCGCGGTGGCCATAGCGCACAAGGAGGTTACGTGCGTGGTCATAGAGAGCGGGCACGGCAACACACAGGTCTGCCCCGTCTCGCGCTACCCCATCAGGCGGGCTGTGGTGGCCCTGAACCGTGGTGGTGGCGATGCGAACGCCATCACGAGCCAGATACTCTACGATGCGGGCTACAGCGACCTGGCCAAGGAGGAGACCATAGTGCGCATGGTGAAGGAGGCCGTGGGCCTCGTGCC
>CAZPDR010000143.1:0-2856 GCA_964585495.1 uncultured Candidatus Bathyarchaeia archaeon | reverse complement strand
AGGCTGGCCATCAGGGAGAAGGCTATCAGCAGCACGGCCAACAGCAGCACGATCTCCGGCCTGACCCTCGCGCCGTGGAGCTCTTCCTCGAAGAACCTGAGGAGGCCAGCGGCGGTGGCTGGCGGTGGTGCTTCCCTCCTCCGCCTCCTGCGCCTGCTCAAGCCCTCTCCTCCCCGCTGCAGGCCCTTACCCTAGCCCCCTATATCTCTGTGCCCTCCACATGCGGTTAATCTTAAATAGAGGAGCCGCACCATCCGGCACGGAGGAGAGGTCCGGGGAGCCGATGGCCGAAATTTGCCCCGTTTGCGGCCTCCCCAAGGAGCTGTGCGCTTGCGTGGAGATAGCCAAGGAGCAGCAGCGCATCCGCATCCGCGTGGAGAGGCGCAAGTGGAACCGGGAGATGACCATCATAGAGGGCATAGAGGCCACCGACATGCCGCTCAGCCGCATAGCCCAGAAGCTGAAGGCCTACTGCGCCTGCGGTGGCACGGCCAAGAACAACGTGATCATGCTCCAGGGCGATCAGCGCGAGAAGGCCAAGGAGTTCCTGGTGAAGGAGCTCGGCTACCCAGAGGAGAACATCGAGATCCAGTGAGCGCGGGCGAGCGTCATGGGCCTGCTGGACGTGCTGAGGCGTCTCAGGCGCGGCCGCCCAAGGGGGGCTCTTGTGATCTGCCCGAGGTGCGGGAGCCCGCGCGTGAGGCGCCTCCCCGGCCTTTATGGCTGGCTTCTCCCGGCCATGTATGCTTGCCCCGATTGCGGCTACAGAGGCCCCCTCGTGCTAGAGCTCGTGCCAGAGGCCCCTGGCGAGCGCGTGGGGGAGGAGGGAGAGCGGAGGGAGGCTGAGGGAGGTGGGTGAGTGCCAGCTCTGCGGCAGGAAGAGCCTGCTCATATCGAGCAAGCTGGGCGTTTGCCTCGAATGCCTCAGGGAGAGGCCGGAGGAAGCCCTGGCCGTGGTGGCGAGGGCCAGGGAGACCAGCAGGCGCAAGTTCGGCCTGCCAGCGAGCGTGCCCCGCGATGAGGATGGCATAGCCTGTGGCATGTGCGCTAACAACTGCCGCATCGGGCCTGGCAAGCTCGGCTTCTGCGGCCTAGTGGCCAACCGGGATGGGCGCCTCGTGCGCCTCGGCGGCACGCCCGAGCGCGGCGTGCTGGAGTGGTATTACGACCCGCTGCCCACGAACTGCGTGGCCTGGTGGTTCTGCCCCGGCTGCACGGGCCGAGGCTACCCGAGGTATGCCTACAAGCCGGGCGCTGAGACTGGCTACAAGAACCTGGCCGTCTTCTACGGCGCCTGCTCCTATGACTGCCTCTACTGCCAGAACTGGCACTACCGCTCCCTGGCGGCCAGGAAGGGGCCCGTGGTCTCCGCGCGTGAGCTAGCCGACATAGCGCTTAGGGACGAGAGGGTGAGCTGCATCTGCTACTTCGGAGGCGACCCCTCCGCCCAGATGCCGCACGCCCTCAAGGCCAGCGAGCTAGCCCTCCAGGAGGCGCGGGAGCGGGGCCGCATCATGCGCATCTGCTGGGAGAGCAACGGGAACATGAACCCGAGGCTGGCCCTCAGGGCCGCGGAGCTCTCCTTCGAGAGCGGGGGCGTGGTGAAGTTCGACATCAAGGCCTGGGACGAGAACCTGAACCTGGCCCTCTGTGGCGTGCCGAACAAGGCAACGCTGGAGAACTTCAGAGCCATAGGGGAGCGCTTCTACGCTGAGCGGCCCGAGGTGCCCGTGCTCACGGCCAGCACGCTCCTGGTGCCCGGCTACGTGGACGCGCAGGAGGTGGAGCGCATCGCGGAGTTCATAGCCAGCGTGGACCCGAGCGTGCCCTACACGCTCCTGGCCTTCTACCCGCAATACGTGATGAACGACCTGCCCTGCACGCCCCGCACCTGGGCCTTCGAGTGCTACCGGGCCGCGAGGAAGCACCTGGAGAACGTGCGCATAGGGAACGTGCACCTCCTCTGGTGAGCGATAGGACAAGTATTATATACTCTGGAATGACATATCCGTCCTCTGATGCAGGAGAGGTGGGAGGATGGCGTGTAGGCGGGTGGCCTCCACCATCCTTCTGGCTCTCCTGGCTACATCAATCTTGGTGGCAATCACCCTACCCTCAGGCCCCCTGGCCGTGGTAGCCAGCAAAGCTAGAGCAGGAACAGGCTTGCGTGCCCCAGGCACCTCGCCTGGGCGAGGTGAGCAAGCGGCAGAACCACCCGCGCCACCCTTCCCGGAGGAGGGCCTGCTCTACGACCGGTTTCCTCACCCGCCCGGCCGTCCCTGGCTAGAGGAACGCAGGGAGGCGCTAATAGAGCCCGAGCCTAAGCCCCTGACGCCCAGCCCTGGCGATTGGGTGGTAACAGGCACGGAGGTGCGTGAGGACGAGACCATCATACTCACGGGCAACCTGATAATCCAGCCAGGCGGGAACCTTACGCTCATAAACTGCACGCTCTACATGAACTGCACCTACGATGGCGAATGGCAGATACTCGTGAACAGCTTAGGCACCTTCAACGTGCTTGAGGGTTCCGTGATAACGGCCTACAACGCGTCTTACGAGTTCCTCTTCTACGTCTACGGGCGCCTCATCATGGAGGATAGCGAGCTGCACGAATGCGGCTACGACTGGGCACACCCAGGCTTATGGCTGGGGACGGACGAAGGAGTGGTGATAAAGAACTGCAGGATAAGCCGGAACGGGCATGGCATCTGCTGTTGGTATTCATCTGGCATCACCATCATGAACTGCACGATAAGCCAGAACGAGGATTGTGGCATCTACTGCGGGTATTCGTCTAGCATCACTATTCAGGGCTGCGCGATAAGCCAGAACGAGGATTATGGCATCTACTGC
>CAZPDR010000142.1:0-2899 GCA_964585495.1 uncultured Candidatus Bathyarchaeia archaeon | reverse complement strand
CTGGTGGTCTCCTACGGCTCCGGCGCTGGCTCAGATGCCTTCAGCTTCGTGGTCCAGGACGCCATAGAGGAGAAGAGGCCGTTGGCACCGCCCGTGAAGGCCTTCCTGGCCAGGAAGAAATACGTGGACTACGCCACCTACGCGCGCTTCAGGGGTAAGCTGCTGATATGAGCGGCCAAGCGGCCATAGTGGGCGTGGGCTGCACGAAGGTCGGGGAGCACTGGGAACTCTCCGTGCTTGAGCTGGCCGTGGAGGCCAGCCTGAAGGCCCTGGACGATGCTGGCAGCCCGCCCGTGAGCGCCATCTACATGGGGAACGCGGCCTCGGAGGTGCTGAACGAGCAGGGGAACCTGGCCGTCCTCCTGGCGGACGAGCTCGGCCTCGGGGGCGTCAAGGCTGTTGAGGTGAGGGCTGGCGATGCCTCAGGTGCCCTAGCGCTCCACCAGGCCTGCCTTGAGGTGGCCGCTGGCTCCCGAGGGCCCGTCCTGGCCGTGGGCGTGGAGAAGCTCACGGACGTCATGATCCAGGAGGTGGAGCGGGTCCAGATGCTCTTCGAGGACGCCCGCGCCACCTTCCACTCCGGCATCACCATACCCGGCCTCTGCGCCCTCCTCACGCGACTCTACACGCAGCGGTATGGGGCCAGTTATGAGGATCTGGTGCTCTTCGCCGTGAACGACCACAGGAACGCGGCCAACAACAAATACGCTCAGTATCCCTTCCCCATAACGGTCGAGACCGTGCTTAACTCGCCCCTGGTGGCCGACCCCGTGAGGCTCTTTGACACGGCTGGCGTGGGGGATGGAGCTGCTGCCGTCCTGCTCGCCAGGGCCGAGGAGGCCAGGCGCTTCTCGGACGCTCCCGTGAGGGTGCTGGCCTCTGAGGCGGTAGCTGGCGAGGCCTGCTTCTCCAGCCGGGAGGACCTCCTCAGCATGAGCTCCCTGAGGAAGGCGGCCACCAGAGCACTAGAACGCGCTGGCATGGCCATTAAGGACGTGGATTTCTTCGAGCTCCACAACACCACGAGCGTGGTGGGCATCCTGGCCCTGGAGGAGCTGGGCCTGGCCGAGCGCGGTGAGGGCTGGCGCCTGGTGAGAGAAGGCCAGATAGCCATAGGTGCCGACTGGCCCGTGAACACCATGGGGGGCCTGAAGGGGCGAGGGCATCCCTGGGGCGCCACGGGCCTCTACCAGGCCGTCGAGGCTGTCTGGCAGCTCAGGGGGGAGGCTGGCAAGAACCAGGTGGAGGACGCCGAGGTGGGCCTGGCGCACAACATGTGCGGCCTGGGCTCCCTCTCCTGCGTGCACATCCTAGCCCGCTGGGAGGTGAGGGCATGAGCGTTCCCCGCTTCTGGCGCGAGATACCGCACAAATACAGGCTCCTGGGCAGCAGGTGCCGTTCCTGCGGAGCCGTATATCACCCGAGGAGGCATGTGTGCCCGAGGTGCGGCTCCAGGGACCTTGAGGACGTGGGCCTGAGCAAGAGGGGGCGCCTCCTGGCATTCACGGTCGTGAGGAGGGCCCCCTCGGACTTGGACGAGTATAAGCCCTACATAGTGGGCCTGGTGGAGCTCCAGGATGGCGTGAGGGTGCTCAGCCAGATAGTGGATTGCGACCCCAGCGAGCTGAGGCCCGGCATGGAGCTGGAGGCCACCTTGAGGCGCATCCGCGCCCACGGGCCAGCTGGCGTGATAGAATACGGCTACAAGTTCAGGCCCGTGATAGAGTGGGAGCCGGAGGGGGAGGCCAGACCATCGGGAGGTGCCTCTGAGGGAGAGGTGTCAGCCGGAGAGGAAGGCAGGTGAAAAAGAGGGCTCCTCGTGCTCACTCCTTTATGCCCAGGTAGAGCTTGGCCAGCTCTGGGTGGTGCAGGAGCTCCTCCGCCTCGCCGGAGAACCTTATCTGACCGCTCACGAGCAGGTAGGCGCTATCGCCTATCTCAAGAGCCCTTTTCGCCATCTGCTCCACGAGGAGTATCGTGATGCCCAGCTCATCGCGGAGCTCCACCACCTTGTTCAACACGCGCTTGGCTATGATGGGCGCTAGGTCGGTGCTCATCTCGTCCAAGAGCATGATCTTCGGCCTCCTCATGAGGCCCATGGCGATGGCCAGCATGCGCCTCTCGCCGCCGCTGAGCGTGCCAGCCTTGCGGTGCATGAACTCCTTCAGGACGGGGAACATGCTCGTGACCTCCTCCACCCGGTCCGCCAGCTCCTCCTCTGGGAGCGTGTAGCCAGCCATGCGCAGGTTCTCGCGGACTGTGAGCTCGGCGAAGACGTTGCCCATCTGCGGCACGTAGGAGATGCCCATCCTCGCCAGCTTGTGCGTGGCCGTGCCCACGATATCGCGTCCCTCGAAGAGTATCCGGCCGGCGAAGACATCGGCTATGCCCATGATGCTGTTCAGGAGCGTGGTCTTCCCAGCCCCGTTCGGCCCCACCACGACCGTTATCTCCTTCTCCGGCACCTCCACGCTCACGTCGAAGAGCACCCTGAGCTTCCCATAGCCCGAGTAGAGGTTCCTCACGCTCAACATGGCCCCTCGCCCCCACCTCACCCGATGTAGACCTCTACCACCTTCGGGTCATTTAACACCTCCTCCGGCTTGCCCTGTGCGATGACGCGCCCCCTGTCCATGGCGTAGGCGTAATCCGCGTAGGGGGCCGCGATGTCTATGCGGTGCTCCACGACGAGGAAGGTGAGGCCGTGCTTCTCCTTCAGCTCCCTTACCTTGGTCAGGATGTCGTCCGCGTAGGCTGGGTCCACGCCGCCTATGGGCTCGTCCAAGGCGATGAGCTTCGCGCCGGAGGCAAGCGCCCTGGCCACCTCAAGCATCTTGAGCTGACCACCTCCCAGCGAGTAGGCTGGCTTATCCCAGTGCTCGTCCAGGCCTACCATGCA
>CAZPDR010000141.1:0-2911 GCA_964585495.1 uncultured Candidatus Bathyarchaeia archaeon | reverse complement strand
GGGAGGTGATCGCTTGCCGCCCTCCTTCTCGCAGGAGGAGCTGGAGCGCTACGACAGGCAGCTGAGGATAGAGGGCTTCGGCCTGGAGGCGCAGGAGAAGCTGAGGGAAGCTCGCGTGGCCGTGGTGGGCCTGGGCGCCCTAGGCTGCCTCTCCGCCCTCTCGCTCGCCCTAGCTGGCGTGGGCGAGCTGGTCCTCATAGACCGGGACCGGGTGGAGCTCAGCAACCTCAACCGGCAGGTGCTCTACCGAGAGACCGACCTGGGCAAGCCAAAGGCACCTCTGGCAGCCGAGAGACTGAGGAGCGCGAATCCCCACGTGCGCACCAGGGGCCTTGAGGTGGAGTTGGACGAGCACAACGCGCTGGAGCTCCTGGAGGGCGCCGATGTGGTGGTAGATGGCCTGGACAACTGGCGCACCCGCTTCGCGGTGAACGATGCCTGTGTAGAGCTCGGCATCCCCTTCGTGCACGCTGGCGTGAAGAGCTTCTACGGGCAGGCCATGACCATCGTGCCAGGCCAGGGGCCCTGCCTGAGGTGCGTGATAAAGGCCACGCCGCCGGAGGAGGAGAACATACCCGTTTTGGGCGCTACGGCCATGATCTTGGCCTCCCTAGAGGCTCTTGAGGTCGTGAAGCTCATCACGGGCCTCGGGGAGCCTCTGATAGGCCGCCTCCTGGTCTTCGACGGGCTGAAGATGCGGGTGGAGGTCTTAACGGTGGCTAGGGATCTCAGGTGCCCTGTGTGCAGCCGACTTGGCTAGACTTTAAAGGGCAGCCGTCATGGTCCGGATGTAGGGGGCGTGGCATGGCGAGGCGCATCGTGATCATAGGCGCGAACGCCGCTGGTGTCTCTGCTGCCGCCTTCGCGCGGAAGACGGATAGGAAGGCGGAAATCGTCCTCATAGAGAAGGATAAGTATGCAGCTTACTCGCGCTGCGGCCTGCCCTTTGCCATAGCTGGCGAGATACCGTCCCTTGAGAAGCTCGTGCTCTACCCGCCCACCTATTACAAGACCATGAGGCTGGACCTGCGCCTTGAGACCGAGGCCAAGCGCGTGGATCTAGAGAGCCGGACGGTCGAGATCGTGGACAAGTCGGGCAAGAAGGAGGAGCTCAGCTTCGACAGCCTCATCTTCTGCACGGGCGCTACGCCCTGGATACCGCCCATCGAGGGCCGCGACAAGAAGGGCGTCTTCATGCTGAGGACCATAGATGACGCGAGGGCCATCATGGAAGCCCTGCCGGGCGCTAAGAAGGCCGTGGTCATCGGCGCTGGCGCCATAGGCCTGGAGATGGCCGCGGCCATGAAGGAGAGGGGCTTGGACGTGGTCATCGTGGAACTCCTGCCCCACGTGCTCCCGCTCGCCATAGATGCCGACATGGCCAAGCTCGTGCAGGAGGCCCTGGAGGAGCACGGCATCACGCTCGTGCTCGGCAAGCCCGTGAAGCGCATCATAGGTGATGAGCGCGTTAAGGCCGTGGAGGTAGATGGCGAGGAGTTTGAGGCCGATCTGGTGCTCGCGGCCACGGGCGTCCGGCCTAACACGGCTCTCGCGGCCGAGGCTGGCTTGGCCATAGGGCCCACCAGGGCCATCAAGACCGACTTCAGGATGCGCTGCCTGGACGCGCAGAGGCAGAGGCCCGTGGAGGGTGTCTACGCGGCTGGCGATTGCGCTGAGAGCATTCACATGGTAACGGGCATGCCAGCCCTCTCGCAGCTCGGCACCACGGCCGTGAGGATGGGCAAGGTGGCTGGCATCAACGCTGCCGGTGGTTACGCGGTCTTCCCCGGCGTGCTAGGCTCCTTCGTAACGAAGGTCTTTGACCTCCAGGTGGGCTCAGCTGGCATCACGGCCGAGTTCGCCAAGCGCATCGGCATGGACGTGGTGGTCGGCTTGGCCACGCACAGCACCAGGGCCGAATACTACCCGGGCGGCAAGCCCATCCGCGTGCAGCTCGTGGTGGACAAGGCCACGAAGCGCGTGGTGGGCGGGCAGGTGGCGGGCGGGGAGGACGTAACCCAGCGCGTGAACCTCATAGCGCTCGCCATCCAGGCCAAGCTGACCGTTTACGAGCTTGAGATGCTCAGGAGCGCTTATGCACCGCCCGTCGCAGACGTTTGGGAGCCCGTGGTGTTGGCCGCTGACGTGGCCACGAGGAGGCTCGGCTGAGCAGACCACGCTAGGCAATCGCTAGCTCAGCCTTTTATGTCCGCATTACTTGCTTAGCCTGGCGTCCAACTTGACAGAACGGGCCACCAGCTTCTGGGAGCGCACCTACGACCACCTTCTCGCAGAGGGCATAGGACTTTCCATGACCGCGTATCAGGAGCCCCCTCCCTCAGCTACCGTGATAACCTTCAGCAGCACCGCAGGATACCCCATGATTCACTACTGCTTTAAGGCGAATAGCTTTACCGCGCGCTCGTCATCAGTAGCAAGAGGGATGACTAACACGCGTTACCGCATCGTGGTGGACCCAGAGAGGTGCGTGGGCTGTGGCTCCTGCGTCCGGGCCTGCGCCTACGGTGTGCTGGAGCTCATAGACGACCTAGCCTACCCGGTCAGGCCGAGCGAGTGCCGTGGCTGCGGCGATTGCGTGAAGGCCTGCGAGCAGGAGGCCATCCAGGTCCTCCAAGCGGCCAGGGGAAGAGCTAAAATACCGGGACTCAAGGGGGGCCGGGAGGGCGGCTAGGGCATGGTGAAGGTGCACTTCAAGGCCGATTACGCCTTGGCCTTCGGGGAAGTGTATGAGCTCAAGATGGGAAGACGGGCCACGGTGCGTGAGGTATTCGAGCGCCTGGCCCAGGAGCTCGGGAAGAAGTTCAGGCTGGGCGTCTATGACCCTGAGAAGCGCCAGCTCATGGGCGTCATCGTGAAGATAGGCCTGAACTCCACGGGCGCCATAGAGGAC
>CAZPDR010000140.1:0-2948 GCA_964585495.1 uncultured Candidatus Bathyarchaeia archaeon | reverse complement strand
AGCATGGCCATCTTGCCGCCTATGGAGGGCGATTTCTCCACCAGCCAGACCTCGAAGCCCGCGTCCGCCAGATCTAGCGCGGCCGTGATGCCCGCGATGCCGCCGCCTATGATGAGGGCGCGGCGCCCTATGGGCACCTCTATGGCCTTCTCGGGCTCTAGGAGCGATATCTTGGCCACCGCTATGCGTATGAGATCCTTCGCCACCTCAAGCGCCCGCTCGGGCTCCTCCATGTGCACCCAGGAGTTGTGCTCGCGTATGTTGGCCATCTCAAGCATGTAGGGGTTTAGGCCAGCCTCCTCTAGCACGCGCCTGAAGGTAGGCTCATGTAGCCTGGGTGAGCAGGCGGCAACGACGACGCGGTCCACGAGGCCAGCCCCTATGTCCTCCTTGATGAGCCTCTGGCCCGGGTCAGAGCACATATACACATACGTGCGGGCCACGGCCACGTTGGGCAAGGTCTCCGCGTAAGCCCTGAGGGCCTCTACGTCCACCACGCCAGCTATGTTCGTGCCGCAGTGGCAGATGTAGACGCCAATCCGGGGCCTGCTCGCGGTCATCACGCACCACCTCCTCGGGTGCTCTCACCCCGCGCGCTGAGGCCCATCTCATAACCCTCCCGGAAGGCCCTGAGGTTCACCTCCACGAACTCTGGCCTCATCCTGTGGGCTATGGCCTTCTCCACGTCTTCTGGCCTCAGGAGGTCGCAGATGGCCGTGAGGAAGCCCACCATGACCATGTTCGCCGACCTGCGCATGCCCAGGCGCTCGGCCGTCCGGGTGGCGGGCACGGGCAGGAGCTCCGCCCCCTCAGGCGGGTCGTGCGGCTCCACGAGATCTGGGTCGTAGATCACCACGCCACCTCGCTTCACGCGCCTCGCGAACTCATCGTAGGCCCTCTGGCTCATCACTATCACGAAGTCCGCGCTCCTCACGCGCGGGTAGTCTATCTCCTCATCAGAGAGCACCACCTCCGTGTAAACGCGGCCACCACGTGCCTCAGGCCCATAGGACACGATTTGCGTGGCGTTCAGGCCGCCATGCACGGACACGGCCGTGCCCACTATGGTGCCAGCCAGCAGGATGCCCTGCCCGCCCATGCCAGCTATGAGGAGCTCAAAGCGCAACGCGCACCTCACCCCGCTCGACCCTGCGCCTCACCTCGTTTATGCGCGACCACAATAGCTCAGTGTATTCTGGCCTGCCCTCTATGTCCACGAACTCGCCCACCACTATCTTGTCCGGGCCTATGTAGGCCTCTCTCGGGTCCGTGCGCCTCGTGATCACGCTCACCTGCTTGAGCCAGCGCATGAACTCTATGGCCGTCCTGAGCTTGTTCCGGCGCCCGAAGCCCTCCGTGCAGGCGGAGATGACCTCTATGAAGCAGAAGCCCTTCTTCCGCAGGGCCTTCTTTATGGACTCCTTCAGCCTCCTCGGGTGCACCACCGTCCAACGGGCCACGTAAACGGCCCCGGCGGCGGCCGCGAGCTGCACGAGGTTGAAGGGGTGCTCCACGTTCCCGTAGGGCGTGGTGGTCGTGAAGGCCCCCAGGGGCGTGGTAGGGCCTACCTGGCCACCAGTCATGCCGTAGTTGAAGTTGTTCGAGCAGATCACGAGCATGTCCACGTTCCTGCGGGCCGCGTGGATGAAGTGGTTGCCGCCTATGGCGAAGAGATCTCCATCGCCAGATATGACGACCACCTTGAGCTCAGGCCTCACGACCTTCAGGCCGAAGGCGAAGGCTATGGCCCTCCCGTGCGTGGTGTGGAAGGCATCTGCGTTGATGTAGCCAGCTATCCTGCCCATGCAGCCTATGCCGGAGACCACGGCCAGCTTGTCCATGTCGAACTCCAGCTCCTGGAGGGCCTTCAGGAAGGCGTTCAACACGATGCCGTTGCCGCAGCCAGGACACCAGATGTGAGGTATCATGCCCTTCCGCGTCAGGTGCTCAAGCGGGTGCTCAAGGGCCTGCCCGCTCCGTCCTCCCGCGCTCACCACCCATCACCTCGCGGCCGCTTTTATGGCCCTGAGGAGCTCCTCGGCCGTGTGGAAGTGCTCGCCCAGCTTCGGGAAGAAGACCACCTTACGCCAGGGAACGCGCCTCTCCACCTCCCTCACGATCTGGCCGTAGTTCACCTCGGCCACTATGACCTTCCTCGCCCTCTCGCCCACATCGGCCATCACCTCCTCTGGGAAGGGCCAGATGGTTATGGGCCTGAGCAGGCCAGCCCTGATGCCCTCCTCGCGCGCCCTCCTCACGGCCGCTCGGGCCGAGCGCGATACTATGCCGTAGGCCACCACGACCACATCCGCGTCCTCAAGCCAGAGGGCCTCATAGCGCACTATCTTGTCCCTGTTCCTGCGTATCTTATCGCACAGCCTGGAGACGAGCTTGAACTGCGCCTCAGCGCTGTCCGTGCGCACCTTCCCCCACTCGTCGTGCGTGAGGCCCGTGGCGTAGAAGCGGTAGCCCTCCCCGAAGTGGGGCATGGGGGGCACCAGGTCCTCCGGGTCCGGCATGAAGGGCGCGATGGGCTCGCCAGGGGGCACCTTGGGCCTCTTGCGCGATACCAGGCGCCTCTCTATCTCCTCTGGCTCGGGTATGACGAGCTTCTCCCTCATGTGCCCGACAGTTTCATCGGCTAGGACTATGACGGGGCAGCGGTAGCGCTCAGCGTAGTTGAAGGCCTCTATGGTGAAGTCGAACATCTCCTGCACGGAGGAAGGCGCGAGGGCTATGAGCTCGTAATCGCCGTGGGAGCCCCACTTGGCCTGCATCACGTCCTGCTGGCCCATCTTCGTCGGCTGGCCGGTGGAGGGGCCTCCTCTCATGACGTTCACGAGCACGCAGGGCGTCTCCGTCATCACGGCCAGGCCCAGGTTCTCCTGCATGAGGCTGAAGCCGGGGCCGGAGGTGGCCGTCATGGCCTTCACGCCGCCCCAGGAGGC
>CAZPDR010000139.1:0-2951 GCA_964585495.1 uncultured Candidatus Bathyarchaeia archaeon | reverse complement strand
CGGCCACGATGCGGGCGGCCATGATGTTGCTCCTCTGGGCCTCCCGGCCCCTCCTGCGCGTTGAGCCCTCCTTGAGTATGAGGACGGGCGTGCCAGCTAGGTAAGCCATGCCCAATCTCCCTCCGTCCTCCACCCGCATGGGGGGCCTTGATAATAAGCTTTTCCCATGCGATAGGGAAGGCCTTCCCTCCTCAGGGCGCCAGGCGAAGGTTGATAAAAGCGGGATCGGGCAGACATGGCAGGAGGAGGCCATCGTGCCCGCTGAGGCAGCCGTGGAGAAAGCGCTTGAGGGTGCTGAGCGAGCGGTGCTGACGGCCGTGAGGCAAGGCGATTACGAGGCAGCCGCCAGGCTGATCATGACCACCATGAGGGAGGCTTTCTCGCTCACGCTCAGGAGCCTGGGCGAGCTACGCGAGGTAGTGAGCGAGCAGGGTAAGCAAATAGGGCAGCTGGCGGATGGCCTAGAGGCCCTCCGGGAGCAGGTGAGCAAGCTGACGGAGGGCTTAAACATCCTCCGCACACGGATAGGCGAGCTAAGCGAGGAAATCGCCATCCTAGCTAGGGAGGCGCGTGAGCGCATAAGCGAGCTATCCGAGAACGTGAGCAGATCGACAAATGCCATAAGAGAAGAGGCTGAATTGAGAGGAGCCCTGGAGAAGGGACTTGAGAGCCTGAGAGCCGATGTAAGAGGCTTTCGGTCGGGGTGGTATGCTGCAAGAAGGATGATTGCCTGGTTCAGTAGGAACGCGCCTGAATACGACATCATAGAGTGGTTCAAGACAGGTGCCGATGTGCTCGTGGAAGGCCGCGGCGTCTTCGCTGCTGTGGAGATAACCACGAGGCTGCATTACGATGATATTGAACAGCTCAAGGTGGGCGTGGGGGCCGTGAAAAACGCATGGGGCAGGAAGCCTGACCTCCTCGTGGTATGGTCTGAATCGGGCGTGGTGCCAGAGGACGTGGCCAGATACGCTGCCGAGAGAGGCGTCAGGATAGTGAGAGGGCCTAGGGAGCTTAGGGAGCTCCTGGACAGGCTGGCGGAGGAGCGCGAGGGGAGGGCTGGGCGCCCCTCAGAGGGCTAGCACTTCTAGGCCCAGCCTCCTGCCCAGCCTGGCCAGCTCATCGTAGATGTCCTCGTAGCAGACCACGTGGTGGTTGCCGGTCTCGCGGAGGAAGGCATCTAGATCGCCCTCTAGCTCCACCAGGGCCTGCGTCCGGCAGAGCCCCTCCTCGCCCATGCCCGAGTCGCGCACCCTCCCCCTGGCGAGCACGAGCTTCCCCCGGCCCAGCTGGAGGTTGGCCAGCACGACGGGCGCCCTCCTGAGCCAGATGTCGAGTGCCACGGGCTGCCCTGACTCGAAGTGCGGGAGGAAGGTGCCCCTGTAGGGCCAGCTCGCGGCCAGGGAGGGGCAGGCGGTGCAGTGGGCGAGGGTGATGGTGCCTGCCTCCCGGTCGAAGCGCGCGAGGTTGGCCATCCAGGCCGGCGTGTCGGCCAGCACACGGCAGGCGGCCATGAGCAGCAGGGCGGCTGGATCTGCCTCGCAGACGGCCGTGATGCCGTGCTCTAGGAGGAGGCCCACGGTTACGCAGGGCGCCAGGCCCAGCTCCTCGATCATGGAGAAGCAATCGAAGGTTACCACGGGCAGGCCAGGGAGCTTCGAGACCTCCTGCTCCAGGAGCAGGGCCATCTGGACGCTCTTCACCAGCCCTTCCTCCAGCTCCCTCGTTACCTCCTCGCCCGTGATGCCCTTGAGGATGGCTATCGCATCGCTGAGGGAGAGCGGCCCCGCCCGGGCCTCTAGGAGGCCCATGAGCTTCGCTGGGCTCAGCTGCCTCACGCCGGGCCTCCCTTCGCCCAGGAGGGCCGAGAGAGCGCGAGCCAGCCTCTCGGCCACCTCCTGGCCACCTATGACCAGGAGCTCCAGCTCCCTGAGCTCGCGGGCAGCCCTAGCGGCCCTTATCTCGGCCCTCAGCTCGTCCGGTAAGGTATCGGGGCCGATGGAGAAGACCACCTCACCACGCCAGCCGCCAGAGGCCCTCAGCTTCTCCCTGGCGCTCAAGGCCGACGGCAGGCTGTTATCGCTATGATGAGCCCAGAGCAGGACCTCAAGGCCTTGAAGGGCCTTGCTCATAAGCCTCGATGTGCCTCCGCTGGCCACAAAGACCACGCGCAGATCTGCCTGCTCGGCCAGGGTCCTTGAGAGCTCCTCGGCCTCTAGGATGGGCTCCGGCGAGCCCTTCAGCTCCACCCCCTCTTCCTTGAGAGCTGAGAAGGCCAGCTCCGAGGTGCGCTTGGCCCTCTCCACGTGGAGGCGTGAGGCCACGGCCGCGAACAGAACGGCTGGCCTGGTTGTCATCGGCCGTGAGAGCGCTCAGGGCGTTATTAACCGTAATCCTTTTTTGCCCCATGCCCCAGGCGGCCGGGTGATCGAGCTTGCCCACCGTGGCGGTCTGCGTGAAATACGGGCTGGACGTGGAGCAGCTCAGGGCAGACAAGGAGACGGGGCGCGTGATCACGGAGGGCGTGCCCGGCAGGACGAACGAGCTGGACAAGAACGCCATCGAGGAGGCCGTGAAGCTGAAGGAGGCGCTGGGCTGGAGGGCAATTGCCATCACGATGGGGCCCGATGAGGCCAAGAAGGCCCTGAGGGAGGCCTTGGCCATGGGCGTGGACGAGGCATACCTGATATGCGATGAGGCTCTCACGGGCCTGGACACGCTCGGGACGGCCACCGTGCTGGCGAAGGCCATAGAGGCCGCTGGCGGCGCTGACCTCGTGATCTGCGGTGAGGTCTCCTTGGACAGCTTCTCCGGCCAGGTGGGGCCGAAGCTGGCGGAGGCGCTGGGCTGGCCCTGCATTACGTGCGTGAGGAGGCTTGAGGTCAAGGACGGGCGCGTGGTGGCCGAGAGGGCCTTCGAGGACCGCTACGAGGAGGTGGAGGCCCCCCTCC
>CAZPDR010000138.1:0-2962 GCA_964585495.1 uncultured Candidatus Bathyarchaeia archaeon | reverse complement strand
TCCTATCGGAGCACGGCTTCAGGCTCGTGTGCCCCTGCCACTGCACGGGCTTAGAGGCCAAGAAGGGCATCAAGGACGCCTTCTCCGGCACCACGCTCCAGTGCGGTGTCGGGAGGCGGATTGAGCTCTGAACGCGAGCTCGGGATGACGAGAAATTTATAAGACCCTATCCCAGCCCGCTCTAGCGGGTCCCCCGGTAGCTCAGCCTGGTAGAGCGTCCGGCTGTAGCGGGCGCCTCAGGGCGCTCGTGTCAGCTCGCCAGGCTGACAGGGCCTGGCGGCCCGCAGGGACCGGATGGTCGCTGGTTCAAATCCGGCCCGGGGGACCACCACGCTCGCCCACCTCGCGCGAAGAGCCCTTATTAAGGCCCCCACTGAGCTAGACATCGCCATGCCCAAGCAGGGGGCCAGGGGGGAGGAAAGCCCACGCGGGAGGGGCGAGATATACGTGCCCACCATGATACGCTACCTCTCGCCTGAGGAAGCCAAGAGAATACTCAGGGAGTTGAGAGGGGAGGCAGAGGAGCTTGCCGTGGATCAGGGTTAGGATAAGGTCGCCAAGCGGCAGTGAGGTGGAGACGAGCGCCGTGGCTAACTCGGGCTTCATGTGGAGGGTTCGCCAGCCGGGTGGGGATGAGGTTTCCCTTCCCGTCATCAACATCCCGGCCCCACTCGCTAGGAGGCTGGGCATCGCCCCGGTCAGGTATGATAGCTCCTCCGATGTAGCTGGCCACTTGCGCGTGCCTACCGCAGACCTCGGGAGAGTTGAAGTCAGGTTGGTCGTGCCAGGCCGAGAGACACCGTGGATTAGGGCATGGGCCATCTGCATACGGGGCGAGAGCCGCGTCCTCCTGAGCGAGGGGCTCATGGAGCACCTTAGAGTGCTGCCCTTCGGGAGGAGGTGGCTGGTCTTCGGCGAGGCGGAACTCAGGGAGGAGGCAGAACCGCAGTTCTGGGCGGAGGGATGAGGGTCTCAGGGCCGCATATACCTCCACCTCTCCAAGCGCCTCTCCTTCCTGGTCCTGCGCTTATACTCGCGATAGTGTTTCTCGCAGAGGTAGGCACGTCTCCCGCCCTCTACGTCTAGGCCAGCGCTCGCCACCTTGTCGGCCGGTAGGGACCGCACGGCTGGGGCGCTGCAGCCGACCACGCTGCACCTCTGCCCCTTCGCTATCCTGCCCATCTGCGCCCTCCTCCCGACGCCACCTGCCCAGCGGGCACTAAAGCTTCACGACCATGTCCTGCACTACCTCCGCCCTCTCAAGCACCTCCTCCCGGCTGCCGAAGCGGGAGGGGCCGAAGTCCTCTACCACGAAGGAGGCAGCTGCCGTGCCCACGCAGGCGCACCAGACGGGGTCCTCGCCACGCACATACTCGGCCAGGAAGGCGCCCATATACGCATCGCCAGCCCCCGTGGGCTCCGCCACCCGCTCGACCTGGTAGGACGGTATGGCGTAGAGCTCCCCGCGCAAGGAGAGGACGGAGCCCTCCTCGCCTAACGTGATGATGACCACCCCCACGCCCAGGTTGTGCAGCTTGCGCAGGCTATACCTGAGGTCGCCGGAGCCCACGATGTGCTCATACTCACGCCAGGAGGCTTTCACCACGTCCGTGAGGCTGAGGAGGAAGCGGTCGAACCAGGGCCTGAGCGATACGCGGCCGTCCTCGGCGAACTGCCTCACGAAGCCCTGTGGGTCCAGGCAGAGGAACTCCGTCCTGCGCCTGAGCTTGGCCACCACCTGCCGGGATATCTCTCCCGCTATCGGGGCCGCCAAGATGGCCTTGGAGCTCAGGGCAGGTGGCACGTCATCTGGCTCGATGGGGGGCGCCCGCGCCTTGAGCACCATGTCCCTCTCGCCGTCCAGATACTCTATGAGGAAGCTGGTGGTCTGCCCCCCGGGGGCCACCTTAAGGCCCGCCAGGTCCACCCCGTTGTTGGCGAGGAGCTCCACATACTCCTTCGGGAAGTCCTCCCCCACCTTGGAGATGATGGCTGTCGAGGCCCCAAGCTTGCTCGCGGCCAGGGACGCATAGGTGGGTGGCCCGCCCAGGGAGCTCCTGAGGAGCTGGCCTTGCCGGGCGATGAGGTCGAGGGCTATATGGCCGACCACCACTAGATCATAGGCTGCCGTGCGGCCTTCTTCCGGCCACATGCCCTGCACGCTCTACGGAATAGCTGAGCTCTTGAGCTTTTAACCATTTGCGGCTCGATCGTGCTTAGGCTAGGGCCTTCCTCAGCCTCCCAGCCTCTTCCTCATGAAGTCCTCAAGCCTGTTCAGGGCTTCCTCAAGGACCTCGGGCGGCGGGAGGAAGACGGCCCTGAAGTGGCCGCGGCCGTAGGTGGGGCAGAAGCCGGAGCCGTGGACCACCAGCACGTTCTCCTCGCGCAGGAGGTCGAGCACGAATTCCTTGTCCGTGGGCCAGATGGAGCCCACGCCCTCCACGCGCGGGAAGAGGAAGAAGGCCCCTCCTGGCCTAGCCGTCGATAGGCCCTCTATCTCGCAGACGCGCTTGTAGGCCAGGTCGCGCCTCTCCCGGAGCTTGGCCACCATCTCGGCCACGTGGTCCTGAGGCCCCCTCAGGGCGGCCACAGCGGCCACTTGGACGGGCGTGCTGGGGCAGAGCCTTATCCTGGCTAGCTTCATCAGGGCCTCCCTCAGCTCGTCCAGAGCGCCCTCCGGGTCCCTGAAGTAGAGGTAGCCGAGGCGCCAGCCCGTCATGAGGTAGACCTTGGAGAAGCCGTTGAGGCCTATCACGGGCACATCTTTAGTGAGGGAGGCGGTGCTCCTGAAGTGCCCCTCGAAGATGATGCGGTCGTATATCTCGTCCGAGGCCACGGGGAGGCCGTGCTCGCCAGCTACGTCCAAGATGGCCTTCACGACCTTCTCATCATATAAGGCCCCGCATGGGTTGTTCGGGTTGATGAGCACGATGAGCTTCGTGCGCTCCGTTATCTTGGCCCT
>CAZPDR010000137.1:0-2980 GCA_964585495.1 uncultured Candidatus Bathyarchaeia archaeon | reverse complement strand
ACCCGCCCCTCATCCTGGCCGATGAGCCCACGGGCGAGCTGGACAGGGAGAACGCGAAGATGGTGATAGAGCTCCTCACGCGCTTGAGCAGGGAGCTCGGCAAGACTTGCATCATAGCCACGCACGACTACATGGTGGCCCGGGCAGCGGACAGGATTTTGCGCATGGAGGATGGCCAGATAGTTGGCGAATACCTGCCCGAGGAGGCCGTGATGGCTCCTGCCGCGGCCGTAAGCCCGGAGGAGGAGCTAATGAGGCGCGTGGAGCAGGTCAAGGCCAGGCTGAGCAGGCTTGAGGAGGCCTTCAGGCGCGGAGAGATGAGCGCCCAGGAGTTCGTGGCCAAATATAGCGAGTTATCCAGCCTCCTCAGGGCCCTTGAGGCAGAGCTCAGGAGGCATGGGCACTAACGCTAAAGCTTTTTAAAACGCCCTCCAGCCTACGGCCAGGCGCTGGAGAATGAGAGCGGTGGTCTTCGACCTAGATGGCACGTTGGTGCACTTCGACCTGGACATGGAGGCCCTGAAGAGGGAGCTCCTCACGGTCCTCTCCAGGGTGGGCGTGCCAGCATCGCTCTTCTCCGTGAAGGACAGCATGACGGACCTCCTGGACAAGGTGGAGGCCTACATAAGGGCCTCTGGCCTGGGCGAGGAGGCCGTGAAGCGCATCTGGGATGAGGCCTTCAAGGCCATAGAGCGCTTCGAGGAGAAGGCCCTCCACACGGCCAGGCTGGTGCCGGGTGCCTATGAAGTCCTGGCCACGCTCAAGAAGAAAGGCCTCAAGATAGGGCTCTTCACGCTCAACAGCTCTGCGGTGGCCGTGAACGTGCTGAAGAGGCTTGGCATCAGCCGGTTCTTCGACGTGATGGTGGCCAGGGACCTGGTGGAGGACGTGAAGCCGAACCCAGCTCACCTCTCCAGGGTCCTAGAGGAGCTGGGCGTGAGGCCCGAGGAGGCAGCCGTGGTAGGCGATACGCCGTTCGACATCAGATGCGCTAAGAAGGTCGGTGCCCTCGCCATAGGCATCACCACCGGCCGCGCGACCGAGGAGGAGCTCAGGAGGGCTGGGGCCGATTTCATCATAAGATACCTCTCAGAGCTCCTCCCCCTCCTGGGCTAGCGCCTTAAGTGCCTCCGGTTTTTCCCTCCGAGGTCGCATGGCTTACGCTATACCGAGGAAAGCTATTAAGGAGCGCCCTGGGGGTTCTCGGGGTGGTGAGCGCATGGGCTATATAGAGGAGGAGAAGTTCATAGGCACCCTGGTGGTGGACAGCGAGGGCTACATCTGCGGGCGCGTGGCCTCCTTCGAGATCACGCCCGATAGAGTGCTCATGAGGCTCTACAAGGAGGTGGGCGAGGAGAAAGAGGTCGTGGACGTGGAGAAGCTGAAGGAGGCGCTCATGATGTTCCTCTTCAACAAGGTGAGCCCGAAGCACGAGAAGAAGCTCTACAAGAAGTTGAGGAAGGAGCTCAAGCTGCCGTCCGAGACGCCCATCACCGAGGAGGAGCTTGTGGCCTTCGCCCGCATGCTCGGCCTCGACATACCGACCAAGAAGGTGCGCTCCGTCTCACGGGTGAACGTGGACGAGCCGGTGGACATGGAGCTGATAGAGCAGGTCAACGAGTCGCCGCTCGGGAAGGCCGTGATCCTCAAGGAGCCGTGGGAGGCCAGGCGCCGTGGCGTGCCCATAGTGGAGGGCGTGCCCTACAAGAGCACGGAGGAGATAAAGGGCAAGCTGGTCCTCGACAGCATGGCCAGGATCATAGGGCACGCCCAGAAGATACTCATAGGCCGCCCCCTCGGCCTCCGCGTGGCCCTGGAGACCTACAGGGAGGAGGAGGAAGTGGACTTCGAGGCCCTCATGGAGATGCTCTCCTCTAGGTTCAAGAACCCGAAGGCCCTCTTCAAGCAGGTAGCCAAGGACCTGGGCATCAAGCCCGACCAGGTAACGCGCGACCACATCCTCTCCTGGGCCGAAATGGCTGGCATAGAGATCCCGAAGAAGAAGGTGAGGAAGCTGGTAACGAAGAACATCCTGGATCTGCCCTGGACGGCCATAAGGAAGATAGGCGATGTCATCCTGCTGAACAAGAGCCTGGAGGAGCTGCTGTCGGGTGAGGCGCTCGTCAGGTATGCGGAGGAGTCAAGCGCCTAGCTTCTTCATCTTCCCCAGCAGGTTCATGAGCACGGGCATGATATCTATCCCCCTCAGCCTGCACAGGCCCCCTCGGGCGCAGCTCACCTCATCGAAGGCCCGCACGCCATCGCGCCTGACCTCTGGCCCAGCCAGGGCCAGGGGCACCGGGTCGCCCTCGTGCTTGCCCGTCCTCAGCGACGTGGTGTGGTCGGCCGTGATGAGCAGGTAGGTCTCGTCCTCTAGATCAAGGAGCTCCACGGCCCTCCCGAGCGCCCCGTCTATGCGCTCTATGAAGCTCACCTTCCTCTCCACCGCGTGGTCGTGGCTGGCTATGTCCGTGGCCTTGATGTGGAGGAACACTAAGTCCGCGCCACCCTCCAGCGCCCCCAGGGCGTGGGAGAACTTCGCGTCCAGGTCCGTGTCATAGGAGCCCGTGGCTCCGGGCACGTCCAGCAGCTCTAGGCCAGCCATGCGGGCCACGCCCTTGATGAGCGCCACAGCCGATATGCAGGCCCCCCTGATGCCGTAGAGCTCCTGGAGCGTCTTGGCGTGCGGGAGGGTGCCCGCCCCGCGCAGGAGGATGGCGTTCGCTGGCACCTTCAGGCGCTCGTTGAGCGGGTGCCGCGCCAGCACCTCCCTGAACCGCTCCGAGATGGCGTTCACCAGCTCCGCCGTCCTGCGGGCCTGGGGCGTGCCATCGAGGGGCTCGCACCTCCTGAGCGGCCTCCCTGCCTCGCCTGGGTCGGTGTCCGAGATGGCCCTGGAGAGCTCCTCACCCCTGAGGACCAGAACGCCCCTGTGCTGGACCGTGCTCACGAAGGTGATTTCCACGCCCAGCTCGGCCCC
>CAZPDR010000136.1:0-2985 GCA_964585495.1 uncultured Candidatus Bathyarchaeia archaeon | reverse complement strand
GAGCTCAGGTGGGGACGCGCAGATCTACTGCCCAAGCTGGTGGAGCTCACGGCCAGGGGGGAGGGAGTCGGCTCCCTCCTCGCCCTGGGCGTTAAGCGCATGTCGGAGCGCCTGGAGGGCTCGGCTTCCTTCGCCATGCACGTGAAGGGGCTTGAGCTGCCTGCCTACGACCCGAGGGGGGCGAAGGGGATGGGCCTGGCCTATGCGACCTCCAACAGGGGCGGCTGCCACCTCAGGGCCTACTTGGTGATGAGCGAGATCCTCAGCATGCCCCGCTACCTCGACCCCGTGCGCGTGGAGGGGAAGGCCCGCCTGGTGAAGAAGCTCCAGGACATCTTCGCCATGTTGGACAGCATGGTGATGTGCAAGTTCACGGCCCTCGCGCTCTTCGAGACGCTCGACTACGAGCCCAGGTGGTATGCCCGCCTCCTCACGACCGCCACGGGCTTCTACTTCGATGAGGAGGAGTTCCTGAAGGCTGGCGAGCGCATCTTCAACCTTGAGCGCTTCTTCAACGTCCGGGAGGGCTTCGACAGAGCGCAGGACACGCTGCCGCCCCGCCTGCTGGAGGAGCCCATGCCCTACGGGCCTGCTGAAGGCCACGTGGTCGAGCTCGCGGCCATGCTGGACGAATACTACGCCCTGAGGCTCTGGGACCCGAGGGGGCGCCCGACGGACCGGGTGCTCATGCGCTTGGGCATCATAAGGGAGCCCAGGTGGCCCAAGCTCCAGGTGGCCCTAGACCTGCGCGACCTGGAGGAGGCCCTCCGCATCGCTGAGCTGGCCTTCGCTGGCGGAGCGGATTGGATAGAGGCTGGCACGCCCCTCATCAAGAGCGTGGGCATGGAGGCCGTCCGAGCCCTGAGGCAGCGCCTGCCTGGGGCCACCATCATAGCCGACCTGAAGACGTTGGACACGGGCTGGCTGGAGACGGAGCTGGCCGCCCAGGCTGGCGCGGACGTGGTGGCCATCTCGGGCCTAGCGCACGACAACACCATCAAGGACGCGGTGGGCTGCGCCCGCAAGTATGGCGTGAAGGTCATGGCCGACCTCCTCCAGGTGCCGGACCCGCTCAAGAGGGCCAGGGAACTCCAGGCGCTGGGCGTGGACTACATCTGCGCCCACACGGGCATAGATGTCCAGCGCGATAGGGCCGAGGAGATAGACCGCAAGGTGGCCTTTCTGGCCGAGCTGGCCAGAGCGCTGGAGGTGCCCCTTGCGGCAGCTGGCGGCATAAGGGCCGATACGGCCCACAAGGTCGTGAGGGCTGGCGTGAAGATAGTGATCGTTGGCGGCGCCATAACCCGCGCGGCCGACCCGAGGAAGGCCACGGAGCTCATACTGAAGGCCATGGGGAGGGGGGCAGGGGCCTAGCTCACCTGAAGTAGGGCCTAAGCTCGGCAGCATATTCCTCGGGAGGCTTGAATATCTCATCCTGGCCCAGGAGGGCCGGTAGGGCCCAGAAGTCGCTTAGGCGGCCGCTGAGGCCGAAGCGAGCACAGATGCGCACTTGGAGCCAGAAGTAGGCGCTCACGTCCTGCCCGAGGGGGCCAGCCAGGATGGCCAGGTTGAAGGCCGAGAGGCCCTTGGCCGCGTAGTAGGCCAGGACGCGCGAAGTGCCTGAGGCCAGGGAGGCCAGGTCCTCGCGTGAGAGGGCCAGCAGGTCGGAGGCGCCCTCCACCAGGCCCCAGACCTCGTAGCGCCTCTCGGGGGCGAAGGGGGCGAGCCACCAGGCCCGCCCCAGCCTCCCCACCAACCGGGCTCCCTCGCGCTCCTCGTGCTCCACGAGCTCCTGCCAGAAGCACCTTGAGGTGGCCAGGTAGTGCCTGAGGCTGTGCGAGAGGAGCTCCCTCAGCTTGTTAAAGGGCCTCCCAGTGGCCAAGACCTGCATGTGCGGGTGAAGCAGGCTGGCGCCAGCGGTGGGCAGGTAGTTCATGATGATGGTCGCGAACCTCAGCTCAGGCCTCGCCCTCGTGGCAGCCCTCAAGAGGCGGATGGAGGCCTCAAGGCCATCCGCCAGCGTGCGCTCGTCGAAGGCGTCCAGGGGCCTGTAGTGCTCGCGGCCCAGGACCACGATGGCGTTCAGCTCCGTGTGCGCGAAGAGGGCTGGCACGGCCCAGCAATCCCCCACGCGGAGGCGCCCCTCGGGCAGCAGCTCGGGTGGGAACCTGGGCGTCTTCTCCTCCAGGGCCTCCGGGCAGAAGGGGCAGTTGGGGCGCGTCTCCTCGGCCAGGCGCCTGACATCCTCCTCGGAGCTCCTGAAGTGCTTGAGAACGTATTGCTCCCTCCCCCTCACGATGGCCGTTATATGGCCCGTGAGGGGGTCCCGCCTGAACTCGATCGCCTGCCTCTCGCGCTCGAAGGCACGTAGGGGGCTGAGGAAGGCTGCCTCGCCCTCCCATCTCTCAAGCACGAGCAAGCACGCCCACCGGGGGGCAGGCACCTCCCTGCCAGAAGAAGGCTCCCGCTCCCTCACCTCATCCTGGCGATGCGCCTCACGCGCTCCAGGTTGTCCAGGATGCGGGCCATGAGGGAGCAGAGCTCCACCAACCGGTCGAGATCCTCTTCCTCGCGCATCCGCTCGTTCAGGTCGTTCAGCTTCCTCAGCAGCGTCTCCTCCAGCGCGTTCAAGAGGAGGTCGCTGGCGGCCGTCATCACGTCCTGGCCTTCCTTCACGATCACCACGCGCTTCTGGCACTTGACGCACCATATATCGCCGCTCCTGAGCCGGAACAGGGGCGAGGAGCAGACGGGACACTGGAGATTTAGCATCACGGCTCCCTGCTTCAGGGCGTCGGCCATCCTCTTCAGCACTTCAGCCTGCTCTGGCGGCCGCTTGGCGCTCAACAGCTCACGACCCTCAGTCCTTTATGCCCTCAAGGATTGAGATGACCTGCCATATCTTCGTCCTGGTGGGCACGGGCATGTTCGGGTCCTGGCTTATCTCGTCCAAGATGCTTATCGCGTTCGCGGCCCTCACGGCAG
>CAZPDR010000135.1:0-2988 GCA_964585495.1 uncultured Candidatus Bathyarchaeia archaeon | reverse complement strand
TTCTCCTTGCCCCTGAGCTTCTGCCTCGCGGCCAGGAGGCTGGCGTTCGTGCGCAGGAAGACGGCGATGACGCGCATGGTGCTGAGGTAGGCTCGCCTATCGCCTTCCTCCAGGGCCGCGCGGGCCTCCCGCTCCAGCTCGGCCAACTTAGACATGCCTATCTCAATCAGCTCGTCTATGCTCAGCTTTTCGCGCTCCTCGGCAGGCAAGGGCGGGCACCTCCTCTCAAGCCGAGGCCTCGGGAGCGAGGCGCTCTCGCCACTCGGGCCTCAGGAGCTCGTCCAGGGGGCAGGCACCGAGCGGCAGCCTGGGGTCGCGCCAGATGAGGTATGCCTTCCTCGCCCTCACGGACGCCAGCACGCTCAGAAGCCTGGCCAGCTCGGGTATGCCCGCCTCCTCTAAGGCTTCCTCCCACTCGCGGGCGCTTGGGAAAGGCTTCTTCAGGCCCGGGAGGCTCCTGGCGAGACCGAGGTTCCTCAGGGGCCTCAGGAGCTCCCTCACAGCCTCTAGCTCGTGCTCGGGCAGGCTGGCCAGCACGCGCGTGTTGTAGCGCTCAGAGGCCAGGAGGCGCGTGTCAAAGCCCAAGCGCTTAAGCCCGGCCACAGCCGCCTCAACGGCCCGGTCTGGCTCCTTCTCGCCCACCTTCAGCATGCCAGCCCTCTCCGCGAACGGGTTATAACGTGCCATCACGGCCACCAGCTCCACGTAGGGCCTGTCGGAGGCCAGGAGGGCCTCCCTGAGCAAGCGGGCGCCAAGCCCTATGCCCCGGTAGGACGGGTGCACCACCACGCGGGAGGCCGTGTAGAGCCAGCGGTTGAGCTCCCTGAGGCGTGGCACGTGCTCGAAGAGGAGCTTCCGGCCCCAGCAGCTCACGTAGGGTGGCGAGAAGACCACGGCGCCTATCACGTGCTCCTTCCGCTTGGCCACGAAGGTGCGCCTGAAGGGCATCCGCCTCCCCCGGTAGTGCCAGGTCTCCACGAGCCTCAAGGCCTCCCTGCGCTCCTCTGGCCCGGCCAGGCCGAACTCGACCTCCTTGAGCAGGCTGCAGGTCCTCGCTGGCTCGTTCGGGAGGTAGCGCACCTCGACCTCGGCGCCCAGGCCCTTCACGACCAGGACGCTCGGCCTCAGGTCCTCCAGCAGGTCCGCGTGCGAGGTGGCCACTATGAGGCCTCTGCCAAGCTTCCTGGCCACCTTCTGCACGCTGAAGGCCACGATCCTGGCCGTGTCCCTGTCGAGCGTGGAGCAGAACTCATCGCAGACCCATACCTGGGCGCCCGTCTCCATGAGCTTGGCCAGCCTGTAGCGGTATTTCTGGCCATCGCTCAGCTCCTCGTAGGTCCTCAGCCACAGGAAGGCATCGCCCAGGCCAGCCCGCGTTAGGAGCTCTATGGCCTCGCCCACATCGCGGCCAAGCGTCTCCACGATGGGCTGGCCGTGCTGGACCGGCACCTCGGCCATGTCCGCGGCCAGGGGGCCTAGCTCGCGCCTCAGGGCCCGCAGCAGGACGCTCTTGCCGGAGCCGGAGGGGCCCGTGATGTAGACCACGTCATTCAGGGCCAGCTCAAGCTCGAAGCGCTTATAGACCGGGAAGGCCTGCTCCCTGTCCACGCCCAGGCCGAAGGCCTCGGCCACGGCCACCGTCCTCTCCGTGATGGCCGGGAGGACGCGGAACTCTATGTCGAACACGAACTTCCGCCTCTCGGGGCACCACTTCTTCGCTATCCTGGCCAGCCTCACGGCCAGGCGCGTGCCTCACCACCTCCTGCCCATGTAGATGCCCGCGAGCGTGCTGGCCAGGCTCACGATGGCCGAGATGAGCTCTGAGGGCGCCCGCCCGAGGAGCACTACGCAGAGGATGAGGGCCGTGCAGAGGGCCAGGAGGGCGAGGAAGCAGGCGGCCGTGGCGTAGACGAGCCTCCTGGAGGGCAGCAGAGGGCCTACCTCCTCAAGCTTCTTGCCCGTGAAGTAGGCCGTGCCATGGCCCCTGGCCAGGGAGGACCTGATTAAGCCCATGAAGCGCGTCAGGAGGCGCCTCAACCTCGCTTGACCTCCCTCAGCCAGAAGTCGTGGAGCTCCAGCA
Organism: uncultured Candidatus Bathyarchaeia archaeon; assembly: GCA_964585495.1. Classification (GTDB taxonomy): domain Archaea; phylum Thermoproteota; class Bathyarchaeia; order EX4484-135; family EX4484-135; genus EX4484-135. The sequence goes on along the minus strand of CAZPDR010000135.1, from coordinate 908 downwards.
GCTCGTCCAGGCTCAGGCTAGTGGGGCAGCCTTCCTCGGCCAGCCTCCTGGCCCTGGGCGTGCGGGAGACATCCACCTGGGAGCTCTCGCCTAGCCCGTCCAAGAGGCTCATGGCCTTCCGCACGTCGTGCTTCTTCCAGAACTTCCGGCGGGCGAGGACGATGGCCTCAACCATATCGACCGGTATGGCGTTGTAGTGATACTCCGGCGTCTCAGCGACCGCGAACTCCTCCTTGATGACGATGATATGCTTCGTCCGCGAGCCCCTCAGGCCCCCGAACACGCCTATGGATCTCACGGGCGTGTCGAACTCCCTGTCGGGCAGGGAGAGGCTCGTCCTAGCCTCGGAGGCGTCCAGCCAGCGCACCTCTATGAGGTCGCCTACCTCAAGCTCCTCCACGCTCACCACGCGTGGTCTCCCTCCCATTCCTCAGCACCTCCAAGGGGGAGGAAGGGCTCTGGAGCAAAAACAAGCCTGTCGGCTAGTCTAACCGCTTGGTCGAGAGCCCAACAGGCGGCCTAACGGCAAAAATCGGCCATAATGCCTTCCTCTGCCTGAGAGAGGCATGAGATGTGCTTATTCAGGAGGCCGCGGGAAGGGAGCTCCAGCGCGAGGAGGAGGCGGAAATCGAGAGCAGGCGAACTCGCGGCTCTCGCGGGCAGAAGGCAGCCTTCCGATAGCCCTCCTCCAACGGGTGGAACACGCGGCCTTTCGGGGAGAGGGAATAGCTCATGCGCCAGAGCCGGGAGAGGGAGCAGCTGGCATAAGCCGAGCACGGGCAGCCTCAATCCGACTCCGCTCGCCACATGAGGTTAGATTTATATCGCCCTCCCGGGCCCCTCTCACCTGGGCGCGGGCCCGTAGCTCAGCAAGGTAGAGCGGCGGGCTCTTAACCCGTTGGTCCGGG
>CAZPDR010000134.1:0-2998 GCA_964585495.1 uncultured Candidatus Bathyarchaeia archaeon | reverse complement strand
ATGATGGCGGGCATGGGGGCGCGCGATACCTTGGCGCCGCACTCGGATGAGGTTAGCGCTCCTGTGATCGGCTAGGCCATGAAGGCCTCCAGGCCCCTCGGCCTCCGCTCCTCCCTGGCGGGCCTCTCGGGCTGGACGAGCCCCTTTGCCACGCGCCCTATCAGCTCGAAGTCGGCCTCAAGCAGCGAGCGGTAGGACGGGTTGTAGAGCGCTGATGCCGGGTGGAGGGTGGGCACGAGCACGACCTTCAGGCCCAAGAGCTCCACCTCGTAGACACGGCCGCGCACATCCCCCATGCGCTTGAAGGGCAGGCCAGCCTTGGAGAAGACGTAGCGCGTGGAGTGGCGGCCCAGGGTTACTATGACCTTGGGCCTTATGATCTGGATCTGCCTGTCCAGGAAGGGCGTGCAGGCTTCTACCTCCTCGGGCCTGGGGTCCCTGTTGCCGGGCGGCCTGCACTTCAGCACGTTCGCTATATAGACCTCCTCTCGCCTGAAGCCCGCTAGGGCGAGGAGCCTGTCCAGCAGCTTGCCAGCCGCCCCCACGAAGGGGCGCCCCTTCTCGTCCTCCCACCGGCCGGGCGCTTCCCCTATGAGCATCACCGTGGCGTCCAGGCTTCCCTCACCAGGCACCGGGTTCTTCCGGCTTGCGTGGAGAGGGCAGCGCGTGCAGGCCTTTATCTCGGCCACGAGGGCCGCCATCTGCTCTTCCTTCGAGGTCCCCTCGCTCAAGCTGACACCTCCCTTAGAACACCTTCAGCACCACGCATAATAGGGCCGTGGCGAGGCCCACCAGCACCATCTTGAGGCCCGAGAGGGCCATGTTGTCCCTGGACACGCGGCCGAGGAAGGCGCCGAGGGCGAAGATGGTGCCCATGTTCACGGCCAGGGCCGCGTAGACGGCTATGGCCATGGGGATGGGGAAGAACATGGCCGCTATGAGCGGGAGGAGGGAGACGATGGCCGAGGCCATGGGCGCTAGGCCGTCCACCAGGGCAGCGTAGATGGAGGCCACCAGGGGCACGCGGCCGAACTCGGAGTTCTCAAGGCTGGTGAGCATGGCCTGCTCTAGCTCCTTAAGCCTCCTCCGCCTCTCGGCACGCTCCGTCATGAAGGTGCCCGTGATGCCAGAGATGGCCATGGCCAGGGCGTTCGCCAGGCCCACGGCCACGATGAAGTCCGGCTCCTGCACGCCGACGGTGAAGTAGGCGCTCACGATCACGCTCAGGATGGCCAGGGCGCCGTCGAAGGCGTTCATGACGAGGTAGCGGCGCGTGATCTCATCTACACGCTCAGCTCTCATGTAGGCCCTGAGCGCCCTCAGCCGCCTCCAGAGGCGGAGCGGGAGAGGGCCTTCGCCCATCTAGCCCATCACCGCCCCCTTGAATAGAGCACCTCATCTATGCTGTGGACGGCAGCGCCGAACTTCTCGATGAGCTGCCTGATGGCCTCGTAATCGAGGTCCTCGCCCTCCATGACGATCTTCACCGTCTCCGTCTTCATGTCCACCTCCCCCAGGATGATGCTCACGTTCCTCACGCCCTCCAGCTCGCTCAACATGCGGCCGAACTCAAGGATAGAGGGCTCGTGGGGCTTCATCACATCCAACACGACCTTGGTGAGCCTGGGGCGTTGGGGCCTGCTCATTTCCCCATCTTCACCGCGGTGCTGACTTAAGCGGCCTTGGTCTTAAGGTTTTCGCCCTCCTGGCGCCCTCAGAAGACGCGGACGTAGGGCTCTAGGTCCCTGGCGCTTCTTACCTCGGCCGCCAGGTCGGCCTCAAGGTAGGCGGCCATGCTGTTGTAGTAGGGCGGCCCCTTCCGGGAGAAGATGGTCATGATGAGGCCCCCGTGGTCCAGCCTGTAGCCCTGGTCGCACGGCTCATGGCCTCGCACGAGAGCCCTGGCCCCAACGGCCAGGAGGAAGCGCCTGGTAACATCTGGCCCGAAGTTGCGGCCAGCCCCGCGCCAGGAGGGGTAGGTGCCCGTGATGCCCTCCTCCGGGTCGCTCCACAGTATCTCCTCCAGGTGTGGCTCGCTAGGGTGCTTCTCGTGGGCGAAGGCCAGGTCCTCCACGCCCCTGGCCCTGCTGGGCACGCCGCCGTGGAGCATGATGATGTGCCCCTCCACGAGGGCGGCCGTGTAGAGGTGGTCCCAGAGCTCCCTGAGGGCGCGGTAGGCCTCTGGCGCCTTCTCACGTCCGAACTTGGCCAGGAGGTGGTAGGGCAGGTCGTGAGGCATGGCCATGATGTCGGCTGGCCCCTCGTGGTTGCCGCGCAGGAGGATGACGCGCTCCGGGAAGGCCAGCTTGAGCCTCAGGACCACGTAGTAGACCTCGGGCCCTTTCTCCCCCCTGTCCGCGTAATCGCCCAGGAAGACCAGGTAGAGCTCCTCGCCCGAGGAGGCACGCTCTATGAAGCGCGATTCCCTGAGGATGTGCGTGAGGCTGGCCAGATCGCCATGTATATCGCCTACCACGATGGCCTTCCCAGCCCTCGGCAGCTTCACGAGGCGCCCTATGACCTCTAGCTCGCCCATCTTCCCGTGCTCGTTGGCCATCCTATTGGCCACGTCAAGTGCTAGCTTCGTGAAGGCATCAGCGCTCGTGCTCACGGCTTCTCGGATGAGGCCCTCTAGGTCCATGGCCACGGCCATCTAGATGATGCCCTCTCTTAAGCATTAAGGAGGCGATGGCACCCTCTTATATGAGCGCGGGCATCGGCCAGGCTGGGAGGTGTGCGGCGTGGAGAAGGTAGATGTCATGCGCACCTTCTCAAGGCTCCTACACCCCAGGCCAGCCGTCATCGTTACCTGCCTGGACGAGGAGGGGCACGTGAACGCCATCGCCATCTCCTGGATCACGCCCGTGTCCAGGAAGCCGCCCATGGTGGCCATCTGCGTGGCGAAGACGCGCTACTCCCACCAGCTCATCAGGGAGGCTGGCGAGTTCGTGGTGAACGTGCCCTCAGCCGAGCTGGCCGAGGCCGTCCACTACTGCGG
>CAZPDR010000133.1:0-3011 GCA_964585495.1 uncultured Candidatus Bathyarchaeia archaeon | reverse complement strand
CTTGAGCTGGCTGGTAGATGCGCTGATAGGCGTGGGCATACAGATGTCGGCTGGCTTCATCATGGGCTTCCTAGCTGGCTACGCGGCCAAGAAGGTGGCCAAGGTAGTGGCCGTCGTGCTGGGCATCTTCATACTAGCGCTCATGTTCCTCAACTACTACGGCATCATAGTGGTGCGCTGGGAGAAGCTCGTGGGCCTGGGCGAGGAGGCCCTCGGGTGGATAGAGGCCCAGGGCACCTCCGTGGCCACCTTCGTGCTCATGAACCTGCCCATGATAGGCACCTTCACGGCCGGCTTCGTCATAGGCTTCAAGAAGGGATGAGGCCAGCCCGCGTGATTCCCTCGCCCGCCCAGCGCGCCCCAGACGGCAAAAGCCTTATCTATTTCCCCCACGCCCGCCAAGAGGCAGCTGCCGGGGTTCCCGAGCCTGGCACGGGGTGGGCCTGGAGAGCCCATGGGCCGCAAGGCCCTCGTGGGTTCAAATCCCACCCCCGGCGCCATCACTTAGAGACTCTACTTCCTCAAGAGCTATGCTCTGGGTTCTTAGGGCATGATGACTTCGAGGAAATCTATTCTCGTGAAATCCTCATCGTAGGTGGCTATCTTCCTGATCCCGTGGTGCTCGCAGGTAGCAGCTATCATGGCATCATTGGGCATGAGGTTATAACGGATTACTAGCTCCCCCACGCGCCTCATGGCCACATCATCAATCGGTAGGAGGGCCATATCGCTGAAGACCTCATGAACGGGCGTGAGGTCTAATGGGCGGCGGAGGCGCTGGGAGAGCCTGCGGACCACGTGCATGACCTCTAGATACACGATGACGTTGGAGGCCAAGCGCTCCATGTTCTTGGCGAAGAAGTTCACCACGCTCTCCCGGCCCTTCAGCAGCCAGACCACCACGTTGGTATCAACGAATATGAGCTCCCTCCTCAACCTCGCGCAGGGCCTCCTCTACCTCCTCCTCTGGCACATCCTTTAAGATGCCGGCATAACGCAGGGCTCTGCTCCTCCTAATCACTATGAGCTCGACTACCTCGCCTTCTTCTAAATCGAGTTCCTCTAAAGGTCTGAGCACGCCACGCTCGTAGATGGCCTCTACCTGCCTGACCAACGGCTTCACCGAAAGGACATCAGCTCTCGGTCTTATATACTCTGCCGCCGCCCGCCCGATGGCCCCATCGCCCTTTATCAGACATCGGGCCCTCGTGGGTTCAAATCCCACCCCCAGCGCCACTCACACCTCGAACACTATACATCGCCCGTCAGCAGACCACCGCCTAAAGCGGTTGATGACGTCCATGCCCAATATGCCCTGGAAGTGCAGGGGCCGTTCTATGCCTACGCCCTCACGGCTAATTACATCACACCCACCGAACTCGACCGTATAGGGCCGCCCGACATCGGTCGCAAATACTAATTGCGCCTCGTAGGGTATTCTGCGGGGCCGCTGGGGGCCTCCTAAGGTCATCACGGTAGCCGCTAAAGGGAGGGCCCGGTATGTAGATGGGGAGAGCCCTACATCCTCTGCGAAGAACGTGGTAGTAGAAGCGCCTGTGTCGATTAAGAGTATGATGGGCTCCCTTATCCTCAAGCGCTCGCAGATGAAGATGGCCCGTATGTAGTAGTGCGCCCCCCATCTCCACCCGGTTATCCGCAAGACAGCCCCACCTAAAATAGCAGGTTGACCTCCTCCGCCGGTATGAAGGTGATGATGATGCCCCAGACGTCCCCAAATCGCTCCTCCAACCTGCGCTTCAACCGCTCCTTGTCCTCATCGGAATCGATTACTTGTCTTTCCCTTACGGCGATGTATTTGCCAGGGTATTTGCTCCTCAGCTCCTCCCAGTGCTCGCCTATCCATGCGAAGTCCTCATCGACCTCCCGCCTGAGCCAAGAGGCTGGCACCTCCCTGAGCACTCCCTTGGCCGACATGCTTCCCCACGAGCTGTTAGCATGAGCGAGATTTAAATATTGTTTTCGTGAGAGAATGCCTGTCCTGACCTTGAAGATCTCCTCCCCCTGAGCAGGAGGGTCGCCATGGCCGCTCCGCCTATGCCAGTCCTGAGGCTGGCCCGCACGCCTCATGGCTACATCACCAATCCATACGGGTTTAAACAGCGCTCCAGCGCCACTACTTGGAGACCTTTTAACTAGGCTAGCTACCCGAGCCGTGGTGGAGGCCTTGTCCTCAGCTGCCGATGAGCTGGGCGGGCTGGACAAGGGGACGCTCCTGCGCCTCTACCGGACCATGCTGACCATAAGGCGCTTCGAGGAGTCCATCGCGGACCTCTACCGGCGCGGCCTGGTTCCTAGCTCCGCGCACGTCTACATAGGCCAGGAGGCCGTGGCAGCCGGCGTCTGCGCGTGCCTGCGGCCCGATGACTACGTGCTCTCCACGCACCGTGGCCATGCGCACAGCATCGCGAAGGGCGCCCCCCTGGAGCGCCTGGCGGCCGAGATCCTGGGCCGGGCCACGGGCCTTAACAGGGGGCGTGGTGGCTCCATGAGGCCCTGCTGCCCGGAGGTGGGCGTGCTCTACTCCTGCCCCATCGTGGGCTCCAACATACCCATCGCGGCTGGCGTGGGCTTGGCCATAAGGCTGAGGGGCACGGACCAGGTGGTGGCCTGCTTCTTCGGGGATGGGGCGAGCAACATAGGCGATTTCCACGAGGGCCTGAACCTCGCGGCCATCTGGAGGGCGCCCGTCATCTACGTGTGCGAGAACAACCAATACGCCATCTCCGTGCCCGTCTGGCGCTCCACCTCCGTGCGCGACATCGCGGCCCGAGCGGCCTCCTACGGCATACCGGGCGTGGTGGTGGACGGGAATGACGTGATCGCGGTCTATAGGGCCGCGAGGTGGGCTGTCGAGCGGGCCAGGCGGGGCGAGGGGCCAGCCCTCATAGAGTGCAAGACCTACCGCTGGCTCGGCCACCACGTGGGCGACCCGGGCACGGCCTACCGGACGCGGGAGGAGGTGGAGGCCTGGAAGGCCAGGTGCCCGATAA
>CAZPDR010000132.1:0-3031 GCA_964585495.1 uncultured Candidatus Bathyarchaeia archaeon | reverse complement strand
CGTAGTAGTCGTCGAGCAGGAGGTCGCACTCCTCCTTCGTGAGCACGCAGCCCTTAGCAGGCCCGTCCTCGGGCACGGGCACGTTCATGGCCTTCCAATACGGGTAATCGTCCTTGCGGCTGAAGCCCTCGCGCACGTTGATCACGCGGGCCAGCACGTTGATGCGAGCGCCCGTGGTGCGCATGTCCTCGGCCGTCACCTTGATGCCCGTCGTGTAGGTGTAGAGCTTGGCGAAGTCGCCGAAGCCTCCCTCCTCCGTGTAGATGCGCCTGGAGAACTTGCAGACCATGAAGCTGTCTATGAGCGCGTATAGGTCCTCTATGTTGGCCACTATCTTGCCACGGCCCTTCTCGGCCTTGAAGCGGTCCACCTTGCCAGCTATGTCGGGGCCGTAGGCACCGTGGCGGTTGTGGCAGGCCCCGCGGAAGCTCACCATGAAGCCCAGGGCGGCCGTCTTCAGGGAGCGGATGTCGTAGCCCGTCATCTCCATGCCCTTGATGTGGCAGGCGAGCTTCTTTATGTCCGGGTTCTTCTTCCTCTCGGCCAGGATCTCGGCAGCACGCTTCACGCCCTCGGCCAGGATGTCGCCTATGCCCTCGCGCTCGCCTATCTTGCGCACGAGCTCTAGCATGGCCTCGTGGTTGCCGAAGTTGGCCTCGATGCCGTCTAGGTCCTCCTTGGTGAGGTAGCCGTGCTCGTAGCAGTCCATCACGAAGCTGATCACCACGCCCGTGGAGGTGCCCGGGTCTATGCCGTATTCATCGCACATCTCTATGGCCTTCACGGTGGCATCTAGCCTGCTCACGCCACAGTTGGCGGAAAGGGCCCAGGTGGACTCATACTCAAGCCTGGCGGTGGCGCCCTTGTAGGGCCCCTCGGGCACCACGCACATGTGCTGGCACCTCATGGGGCAGGAGTAGCAGCCCACGATGCGGACCACGAAGCGCTCGTTGATGTAATCGCTCCACTTCTCCATGCCCTCCACATACGTCCGGCCGAAGTTGTGGGTCGGTATGGTCTGGAGCTTCGTGTAGGCGACGAAGTTCATCAGGGTGCCGTAGGTGCGGTATTTCGTGCTGGCGGGGCCCATGGCGCGCTCCTTCAGGACCTTCACGAGCTCCTCAAGCTCCTGCGGGTGAGCCACCTCCACATCCTTCGTGCCCCTGATGGCTATGGCCTTCAGGTTCTTGGAGCCCATCACGGCCCCCAGGCCGCAGCGCCCAGCCCAGCGGGAGCGGTCGTTCATGATGCCAGCGAAGCGCACGAGGCGCTCGCCACCAGGGCCTATGCAGGCCACGCGGATGTAGTAGTCGCCCAGCTCCTTCCTTATGGCCTCCTCCGTCTCGACGGGCGACTTGCCCCAGAGGTGCTCGGCGTTCATGAGCTGCACGGTGTCGTCGTCGATCCACAGGTAGGTGGGCCTCTCGGCCTTGCCCTCTATGATGATGGCGTCGTAGCCGGCCCTCTTCATCTCGGCGCCGAAGAAGCCGTGGGCCTTGGCCTCGCCTATGCCGCCCGTGAGGGCGTTCTTGGACACGAAGGCGTGGCCGTTCCCGCCCGTTGGGGCGAAGGTGCCCGAGAGCGGGCCGGTGGCGCAGATGAGCGGGTTCTCGGGCGCGAAGGCGTCTATGCCGGGCTCGCTGTTCTTCACCCAGAGATACATGCCCAGCCCTATGCCGCCTATGTATTTCTTCGCCACCTCCTCGCTCAGAGGCTCGATCTTGACGCTGCCCGTGGAGAGGTCCACCCTCAGGATGCGGCCGGCATAACCCTTCATCTTCCTTCCCCCGGCCACCCGCCCCACCATCATGGGGGGCATTTTAAAGCTTCCCTCTACCGCACAATAGGCCCAGAGCTCCCCTGAAAGGAGGCTGGGAGGAAAGCGTTTAATTGCCCGAGGGGGCTTCACGCTCCCTCAGGCAGGAACTTCCTTAGCGGGTCCCTGGCCAGGAGCTCCTCCAGCTCCCGGAGGCCCAGGCCCCTGAGCGAGTCCCCGAATATCTCGCACCTCCGCGTCCTCCCGTGCTCGGCCTCGGGCCTCACGATGACCTCCGCCTCGCGGCCGGAGGGGAGGGCCAGGCGCAGGTGGTAGCTGGCCACTAGGCGCCCGTTCTCCTGCTTCTCGACCAGCTCCTTCCCCACCACGCGGTAGCCGGCCGCCTTCAGGAGCTCCTCCACGCGGCCCGGCTCATCGCAGAAGACCTCGATGTCTATGTCGCTCCCCCTGTGCGCTATGCCGCGCCAGACGCTGCCTATCAGCCTCGGCCCGAAGGCGGCCAGCACGCGCATGATGGCCAGCGCCTCCCTGCGCATCTGCACCAGCCTCTCGGCCCTCGCGGGCCCCTCAAGCTCATCCGCCAGCCTGTCCAGCTCTAAGGCGACCTCCAGGTTGGAGGGCAGCACCCTCGCGCCCAGCGTGCGGGCTGCCTCCTCCTTGGCCATCTTATACTCGTGGGCCTGCTTGGTGTAGAGGAGCCAGGCTGCCTCCCGTGCCACCAGGCGCCTCAGCTCCCCCCGGCGCTGCCGAGCCATGCCCACCTGGTGCTCGCGGCCAGGAGATATAAGGCCGGGAGGCGGCCACATGCCGGGGATGGGGAGCCTCAGGCACGTGGAGCTATTGCGCAGGAGGGCTAGGCGCTTCCTGAGCTATGCCGAGGAGGCCCTGAGGCTGGGCGATTACGACTTAGCTTGTTTTTATGCCGATCAAGCGGCCCAATTGGCCGTTAAGGCCTGTCTCCTCAGGCTCACGGGTCATATGCCGAGGGTTCACGGCCTCAGGGAACTCCTGGGGGCCGTGAGCAAGCACCTCTCGGGGCTCGGGAGGGAAGACCTAGCGGGCCGGGTGAGCGCCTTCACGAGGGAGCACAGGCTGGGCCTTAGCAGGCTGGAGGAAGCCTACGTGGCGGGGCGCTACCTCGCCAGGGAGTTCGAGCGGGAGGAGTGCGTTAGGCTGGCGAGGGAGCTCCTGGCCTTAGTGGAGGAGCTGGAGGGGGCCGTCTTTGGCCGGGGAGGCGGATAGCTACATCAGGTT
>CAZPDR010000131.1:0-3033 GCA_964585495.1 uncultured Candidatus Bathyarchaeia archaeon | reverse complement strand
TGGTCACGCGCGTGTCGGGCGATACGGTGGAGCTGAAGCTCAGCAGGCCCGTGTGCGCTGAGGATGGTGCTCGCGTAGCCCTCAGCCGCAGGATTGGGCGCTGGCGCTTGATAGGCTATGGCGTGATAACCTGAGATAGGGTGGCTATTTCAACCGCCCTTCCCCACGGACACCCGCACTTCCTCGCCCGTTATATCGGTTAGCAGGGCCTCAAGAGCCGAGATCTCCTCGGCCAGCTTCCTCCTGAGCCTCTCCCTCTTGGCATGGAGGGAATCGATGCGCCCTCCGAGCATCTCGGTTTTCTTCCTCAGCTCCGAGATCTCCCGCTCTAGCTCCTCCAGCCTCCTGAGGGCCTCTAAGACCTCCTCAGAGCTCCTCAGGGCGTCAAGCTCTCCCACGGCCTTTCGGCACCTGGCCTGGAACTCCGACAGGCCACCTGAGCGGGCCTTCTCCAGCCACGCCCTGAACTTCTCCACCTTCTTCGCCTTCAGGCGCACGGAACCGCGCTCGATGGCCTCCTCAAGCCTGGCCAAGAGGGCGAGGAGCTTGGGATAGCCATCCTCATCCTCGGCCAGCGCCCTAGCCGGATTCGATATGTAGGCAGCTAGGGCCTCCGCCTCGCCAGGCCCTAGCGAGAGGACGCCAGCCTCAGAGGAGCTCCTGAGCTTCACCAGCCCCTTCCAGGCGTGCCTGAGCTCCGTCCTGACCTGCATGGAGAGGTGCTCCACGACCTCCTCGGCCTCCCTGAGCCTCCTGATGGCCTCCGAGCTCTCAAGGACCTCCTTGGCCTTCAGGAGCTCCGCCAGGGATTGCTCTGCCTCCCTCTTCTCCACCGAGAGAGCGCCCAGCTCCGCCTCCACCTCCTCCAGCTGCGATTTCGTCCGCTCCACGCGGCTGACGTGGGCTGCAACCTCGTCCTCCAGCTCAAGGGGCCTGCACCTGGCCGCCAGGCCGTCCAGCTCGCGCACTATATCGCCCAGCTTCCGCCAGACGCCCTTGAGCTTCATCCTCGCCCTTATCATGTAGGGCTCCATCTGCCTCAGGAGGCCAGACCACTCCCTCCCTATCGCGTTATAAACGCGAGCCAGGTTCCTCTGGAGCTCCGCTATCGCCTCCGTGGAGAGGTCCTCGGGCAGGCTCACGCTCGCCAGGACGCCGCTCATCATCTTGTGGAAGCGCAGGGCAGCTCGACCTGGCCTGTGCTTCCTGTGATCTCGATCGGAAACGCACTTCTCGCCTTCCTCCCTTATCCTATCGCAGGCACCTCGCACCTCGTCGAGCGCCTTCCTGGCGTCCCTGCGCAGGCGCTCCCATTCCCTCCGCAGCGGCTTCATGGCGGAGGCGAGCCTCGATCTAAGCCACGGGAGGACATCTCCGAGGGCCAGCTCTATCAATACAGACCCTCAAGCTCTCTTTCCAGGGCAAGCTATATTAAGCCTTTCCCGGAGCAGCTCAACCAGATGAGAACTCCTCGCGCTTGAAGATGGCGTAGAGCAGCGTGGCCACCAGGAGGCCAGCGTAGGCCGAGAGGGCCGTGATGAGCACGTAGGTCTCCCAGGCCTTGATGCCTATGACCTCTATGGGCGCGTAAATGGAGAAGGCCGCGAAGGGTATGCCCGCGGTGGCCAGGAAGCCCATGAGCCAGGGAGCCCAGGGCTGGGGCCTCAGGAGGCCATAGCACACGAGCAGGTGGAGCACGACCAGCATGACCACGTGGGCCATGTAGGGGCTCTGGAGCACGAGGGCTGCCGCCAAGCCCGCGGCCGAGGCGACGTGCCCGATGGCCAGCGCCTTCCTGCCCCGCTCGTTCATCGCACCACCTGCCCCCGCCTGCCCCACACAGCTTAAAAGGCTCAGGCATCACGCACGGCAGGCATGTCCTACCGGGAGCTCTTCACATCTCCTCCCTGCTCCTTCCTGGCGACCGAGAGGAGGCTGGAGGAGGCTGATTGGGCCATCCTGGGCGTGCCGCTCGATGCCACCAGCACCGGCAGGCCCGGCTCGCGCTACGGGCCAACGGCCATTAGGATGGCCTCCCTGGCCCTGGAGGTCAGGAGCCTTATCACGGGCTCAGACCTCGGAGAGCTAAGGGTATCCGATCTAGGCGACCTCCACGTGAGCTTAGATGTGGCCGAAACCCTGAAGAGGCTTGAGCTCGTGGCCTCGGAAGTCCTGAAGGATGGTTTAAGGCTGGCCGTCCTGGGGGGCGAGCACACCATAACGCTCGGCCTGGTCAGAGGCATCAAGGAGGCCCTTGGGCTCCCGAAGGCCGTGATCTTGGACGCCCACCTGGATCTGCGCGATGAATGTCAGGGCCAGCGCCTCTGCCATGCCACGGTGGTCCGCAGGCTCGTGGATGAGCTAGGCCCAGGCCGGGTGGCCGTAATCGGCGCCCGCGTGTGCGCGGGGGAGGAGCTGGCCTTCGCCAGGGAAGCCGGGCTCACCTTCATCACGGCTCGCGAGGTGAGGGAAGGCGGTGCGACCCGCGTGCTGAGGCGCCTTGAGGGCCTGCTCTCCCTCCCGGGCCCCCTCCACCTCAGCCTGGATCTCGACGTGCTTGACCCATCCTTCGCGCCAGCCGTGCAGACGCCTGAGCCGTTTGGCCTGAGGCCCGAGGAGCTCCTTGAGCTTGCCCTCTCCCTCTGCCAGCACGGCCTGACCAGCTTGGACGTGGTAGAGCTGGCGCCAGCTTACGACCAGGGGCAGACGGCCCTCCTGGCCGCGAGGCTGCTGGCCGAGGTCATGTGGGCCACGAGCCGCGAGGCTTAAGGCATCACCTGCCGAGGGCATCGGGAGGGATGATGGAGCTCCTCGTGGAGGGCGGCACCGTCCTCACCATGGGGCAGGAGGGCACCATAAGGGATGGGGCCTTAGCCATAGAGGATGGCCGTATAGTGGCCGTGGGCCGCGCCAGGGAGATAAAGCCCAAGTTCAGGCGCTATGAACGCCTGGACGCCCGCGGCTGCATCATCATGCCCGGCCTGGTGAACGCCCACCAGCACATCTCCATGGGCCTCCTGCGCGGCTACGCGG
>CAZPDR010000130.1:0-3040 GCA_964585495.1 uncultured Candidatus Bathyarchaeia archaeon | reverse complement strand
CGACCTCGCCCGCCCTCACGTCCCTCCCTGCCTCGTCCACGGAGCTCCCGGGCGAGACAGGCATGAAGACCTCAACGGTATCGCCAACCGCCCTCGCGTGCTCGGCTCGCACTACGGCATCAGCGCCTTCCGGCAGCACGGCTCCCGTTGCCACCTCCACGCACTCGCCAGGTCCTACCCTGATGGCCGAGACCTCCTCGGGGGCCTGACCTGCCAGAATTCGCCCAACCAGCTTGAGCCTGATAGGCCTACCGGGCTTTGCGCCAAAGGTATCGGCTGCCCTAACGGCATAACCGTCCATGACGGCCCTGTTGAAGGCCGGCAGGTCCACGGGAGCTACCACGTCCTCTGCCAGGACGCGCCCGAGGGCTTCACCCGGGACGGAGGCCACTTCCACCTCCGGCTGCCTCAGGACGGCCGATAGGGCCTCTAGGTAGGCCCTCAGGGCCTCTCTAACGGGCGTTAGCCTCGCGGCCATTCATATCACCCGCACGCTCGATGCCTTGAAGGCTAGGTAAACGTCCGCCCCCACCTCCACGCCTAGCTCGGCCCTGGAGGCTGGCGTTATAACGCAGGTGAGCACCACGCCGGAGCCCACGTCGGCCCTCACGGCCACCAGCGAGCCTCGCGGCTCTAAGGCCACCACGCGCCCCCTCAGCACGTTCCTGGCGCTCGTCCTGGGCTCCTCGCGTGATACTAAGATGTCCTCGGCCCTGAGGCACATCAGGACATCACCCTCGCGCCCCTCAGCGGCCACGAAGGTCAGGCCTCCCACGCTCAGCTCGTAGAGGCCATCGGAGCGGCGGCAGCGGCACCTGAGCACGTTCTCGTAGCCGAGGAAGCGGGCCACCAGCTCGCTTGAGGGCCTCCTGAGCACCTCCTCTACCTCGCCGGCCTGGAGGAGGCGGCCACCGTCCATGAAGGCCAGGTGGTCGGCCAGCTTCAGGGCCTCAAGCCTGTCGTGCGTAACGTGGATGGCCGTGAGGCCGACCTCGCGCCTCAGGGCCGCCAGGCGCTCTAGGAGCTCCAGGCGGGAGCGCTCATCTATGTGCGCCAGCGGCTCGTCGAGCAGGAGGAGCCTGGGCCTGAGGGCGAGGGCGCGGGCCAGGGCCACCTTCTTGGCCTCACCGCCACTCAGCTGGTGCGGTCTCTTCTCGGCCAGGTGCTCGGCCCCTACGAGCTGGAGAGCCCATTCCACGGCCTCGCGGAGCTCCTGGCCGCGCACGCCCCTGGCCCTCGGGCCGAAGGCCACGTTCTCCCATGCCGTCATGTGCGGGAAGAGCCTGTTGTCCTGGAAGACATAGCCGAAGGGCCTTTTCTCAGGAGGTAGCCTGGTGATCTCGCGCCCGTCCAGGCGGATGCGGCCCTCAACGGGCCTGAGGAGGCCGGCCACCACGTTAAGGAGCGTGGTCTTGCCAGCGCCCGTGGGGCCCATTAGGACCATGTAATGCCCCTCATCGAGGGCCAGGTCCACGTCGCGGAGCCAGAAGGAGCCCACACGGGCCGAAACGCTCTCAAGGGCTAGCAGGACCATCACCTCCCTAGCGCCCCGCGTAGGGGCTTATGCCTGCCGAGGCCAGGAGGGCCAGGATGGCGGCCGTCAGCAGGACCAGGAAGGCCACCACGGGCTGGGAGGCCCTCAGGCCGCCGACCAGGAAGCGGTGGTAGACGAGCACGGGCACCGTCATGGGGTAGTAGGCCAGGATGACCACGGCCCCGAACTCGCTGAGGGCGCGAGCCCAGGTCAGGAGGGCGCCAGCCAGGATGCCCCTCCTGGCGAGCGGGAGGCTGACGTAGAAGAAGGTCCTGAGCCTCGATGCGCCCAGGCTCCTGGCCGCGAGTTCCAGCTCCACGGGCACGTCATCGAAGGCAGCCCGGGCTGAGAGGACGAGGAGCGGGGCGCTCACGAAGGCCTGGGCGACCACGATGCCTAGGGGCCTGTCTATGAGGGCGCTCGCGAGGGGCCTGAGGGGGCTCCAGGGGCCGAAGAGGCTGAGGATGGCCACGCCAGCGGCCGTGTGCGGCAGGAGGACGGGCACGGCCAGGAGGGCCTCAACGGACGCCCTCACGGGCCTGTTGGAGCGGGAGAGTGTGTAGGCCAGGGGCACGCCGAGCGCCAGGGCCAGGAGGGTCGTGATGGTGGCTGTCGCGAAGCTCACGGCCAGGGCCGAGAGGACGGCCGGGTCGGCCACCGCCCTAGCGAGCTCGGCTGGAGGGCAGAGCAGGAGGACGGAGAGAATCGGGGCCGCGAGGAGGGAGGTGCCTGCCACGGCTAGGGCGGCCAGCAGGAATGGCACGAGCCCCGGGAAGCCGCCTGCTCTGCCGGGCGCGCTCATGCCTCCCACGCCACCGCGTAGGGCTTGAGCTCCTCCGGCAGCCTTTCGTAGCCGAGCGCCCCGGCTGGCCTGATGGCGTTCTGGCCGCACCCCTCAAGGATGGAGGCCCCCTTATCGCCCAGCAGGAGCTCCAAGAACCTGAGGGCCAGCTCCCCCTCGCGGGCGCACTTGGGCACCGTGATGCCGTAGGCTATCGGGGCGCCCACCACCTCGCCCAGGCCCTCAACCTCCACGCTCACGCACGCGTAGAGCTCCGCGTGCTCGGGATGGCCCAGGTCCACCTCCGGCGGCAGGTCCACGAAGAGCAGGTCGTTCTGGACGGCCACCGACTTGTAGAGGAAGGCGTAATCGAGCCTGCCAGCCTGGAGGAGGGCCACCAAATCGTGGCTCTTCGGCCTTATGAGCTGCTCCTGCTTGGCTAGGAAGCGCTCGTAGAGGCCCTCCGCCTCCTGGCCGTAGTAGAGCTCGGCCAGCTTGAGCACGAGGAGGGCTCGGTAGCCGCACGGGTCCTGAGCCGGGTCAGAGCGCCCAACCCAGACGCCCTCACGACATATCACGTCGAACCAGTTGTCAGGCCTTACCTCGTCCGCATAGGCGCTCTCCGGTGTGTAGGCCAGGACCATCTCGTTGGAGGCGAAGACGAGGCACCAATCAGCGTGCTCAGGCCACATGAGCTCCGGTATCAGCCTGTAATCGGCCACGGC
>CAZPDR010000129.1:0-3059 GCA_964585495.1 uncultured Candidatus Bathyarchaeia archaeon | reverse complement strand
GGTTCGTGGAGAAGCACGCCCCTTATACCGGCCACTTCTACGGCGTGAAGGAGGTATTGTTCAGCGGCCGCAGCCCCTTCCAGCAGATAGACGTCTTCGAGCTAGCCTACTACGGGAAGACCCTGGTCCTGGACGGGAAGGTGCAATCCTCTGAGGACTCGGAGTGGATTTACCACGAGGCGCTGGTGCACCCAGCTCTGGTGGCCCACGAGAGGCCGGAGCGCGTGCTCATCATAGGCGGTGGCGAGGGGGCCACGGCCCGCGAGGTGCTGAGGCACAACACTGTGAAGGCGGTGGACATGGTGGAGATAGACATAGTGGTCTACGAGGTCTGCAGGCGCTACCTGCCCGAGTTCAACGCTGGTGCCTTCGAGGACCCGCGCTTCTCGCTCCTGGTGGGCGATGGGAGGCGCTTCCTGGAGGCCCTGTCCGGCAGGCCGACTTATGACGTGGTCATAGTGGACGCCACGGACCCGCTGAGGGGAGGCCCTTCCTACCTGCTCTACACGCGCGAGTTCTACGAGGTCGTGAAGAGCGTGCTCAAGCCGGGCGGCCTCATGGTAACGCAGGCGGAGGACGTGAGCACCATCCCGCAGATGGCCACCTGCTCCATCTCCATCTTCAGGACCGCGAGAGCCGTGTTCCCCGTGGCACGCTACTACCACTGCTGGGTCCCCTCCTTCGACGGCGAGTGGGCCTTCGTGATAGGCTCCACCGGGCCCGACCCCGCCTCCCTCACGCCGGAGGAGGTGAGGAAGCGCCTTGAGGAGAGAGGGGTCTCTGGCCTCCGCTTCTACACGCCAGAGCTCCACCCAGCCCTCTTCGCCCTGCCAGGATACCTGGCCGACATGCTTGAGAGGCACCCGCAGGCCCGCGTGATAAAGGATAGCGCGCCGGTCTATGTGTATGCCGAGTGACCGCCTCAAGCTCCCTCACCTCCTAAAGATATTTAACGGCCCACCACGCGAGGGCCTAGTGCGAGGCGATGAACATGGAGGGGGCCTCACCGCCCTCGCGGGACGAGGATGAGAAAAGCATGGAATATCAGGAGCTCCTCAAGAGGCTCTCAGAGCTGGGGATAGACATACCGGTATCGAAGGGCGAGTATAGCCGGGCCTCCAAGTCCATCAAGAGGCTGCTGTTGGCCCTCTTGGAGAAGCTTGAGGAAGCGCTCGCGGCCAGGGAGAAAGAGGGCCTGAAGGTGAGCCTCAGCAGGGAGGATGTGGAATATATCATCTACCGCCTCAGGACGGTATACGGGGACCACAGGGCCACCAGCATCGTGGCCAAGCTCTCGGATGCCCTCAGGAGGGCTGGCTGAGGTGCCCTTGTCCAGCGGGAGGTAGCGAGCCCCCTAGCTTTCTCCTCACCTCCCCATAGGCCACGAGCGCCCACATGGCCGTGGCCGCGTCCTCAGGCGCCTCGAAGGCTGGCACGCCCAGCTCATCAAACCTCCTCCTGACGTAATCTGCCATCTCGGCCTCCCCTATGTCGCAGGCCACCACGGGCTTCCCCAGCTCCCGCGCCAGGCGGGCCACGCGGTCCACGAAGTCCTCCGCCAGGCCGGGCGGGTGGTGCAGGGCCAACACGATCACGCCGTGGATGCTCGGGTCCTCCAGCACCACGCGGGTGGCCTCCTCATACATGCGGGCGTCCACGGAGACGGTCAGGTCTATCGGGTTCCCTATGGCCGCGAAGGGGAGGAGCACGCCCTCCTGCACCAGCTCCTTCAGCCTCGCCACGGTGGCCTCGGGGAGCTCTGGCACCTCAAGCCCCCTGGCCTCGCAGGCGTCCACGGTCATGATGCCCGGCCCACCGGCATCGGTTACTATGGCCACGCGGCGCCCCTCGGCTGGCGGCTGCATGGAGAGGGCCTTCCCCATGCTGAAGAACTCCGCCATGCTCCTGGCCCTCAGCACGCCAGCCTGGCGGAAGGCGGCCTCGTAGACCTCGTCCGAGCCAGCCAGGGCGCCCGTGTGAGATTGAACGGCCCTGGCGCCAGCCTTAGACCAGCCAGCCTTGAGCACCACCACGGGCTTGACGGGCGTGGTGGCCCTCGCCACGCGGAGGAAGCGCCTCCCATCGCGGATGTCCTCCACATACATGAGCACCACGCGTGTCCGCTCATCGGCCGCCAGGAGTTCCAGCATGTCCGTCTCATCCACATCGCACTTGTTGCCCAAGCTCACGAACTTGCTCACGCCCATGTTGTGGCCAGCCATGTAGTCCAGCGCGGAGACGCCAAAGGCGCCAGACTGTGTGATCATGGAGATGTTGCCCATCGGCGGCTTAGGGCTCGACACCAGCTCACGGCCATCGCGGAGGGCCTTCACCCTGGGCAGGAAGACCGTGTCCACGCCCGTGTAGGGGTCGTAAACGCCTACGCAGTTCGGCCCCAGGATCCTTATGCCAGCATCACGGCCGATGCGGACCACCTCCTCCTCCAGCTCCCAATTCCCTACCTCGCTGAAGCCAGAGCTGATGACTATGGCCGCCCTCGCGTCCTTGCGCGCAGCCTCGCGCATGACATCTGGCACGTATTTGGCGGGCACCACCACGACGACCAAATCCACCGGGCCAGGCACGTCGGCCAGGCGCGGGTAGCACGGCAGGCCCAGGAGTTCCCTCGCCCTCGGGTTCACCGGGTAGAGCTCCGCCCTCAGGAGGCCGCGGCGCCTGTTCTCGGCCAGGTTGAAGAGCACGTTGTAGCCCACCTTGCCCGGGCTGGCCGAGGCCCCCACGACGGTGATGGAGGAGGGCTCGAAGAAGGCCCTGAGCTGCTCAAGCCCGGCCCGCATGCTCGTGAGGTGGGCGTGGCTCGGAGGAAAAGCCTTGCCTTACCCCGCTCAGCCGAAGGCCTATTGGCCATAGTAGGCGTAGTAAGCGTAGTAGGGCGCGGGAGGTCTCACCTTCCTCCTCCTCGCCAGCAGGGCCACGAGGGCCAGGAGTATGATGCCTCCTATGGCCATGCCCGCCCCCTCTTATGAGATTTGAGCCACTGATGAGGGCATGCTGGGGGCATCCCCGGAGCTCGTTCAGCGCTGAGAGCGCTAGCCGAG
>CAZPDR010000128.1:0-3096 GCA_964585495.1 uncultured Candidatus Bathyarchaeia archaeon | reverse complement strand
TCCTTCCTGCGCCTCGATGGCCGTGAGGCCACCTTGGCCACCAGGCCCGTGGTGCGGGGCGTCAAGCTCTGCTGGCGCGCCAGAGCTGACCTAGAGGCCCTTGAGATGCCCGAGGAGAGCCTTGAGCCCGTGCTGGGGCCTGAGGAATGGGAGAGCCACGTGGGCTGGTCCACGAACGCTGTCAAGCTATCGGGCGATGAATACCTCATAGGCTGGCACGGTGTCTCCAGGCTGGACTACGCCTACCGGAACGGCCTGGCCGTGCTGGACGCTGAGGGCAACCTGCTGGCCGTGAGCGATTACGTGCTCTCGCCCAGGGGGCTCTACGAGGAGTACGGCGAGACCTGCTCCTGCCTCTTCGGCTGCGGCCTCGCGCGCTACAAGGAGTTCCTGCTCTGGATAGGTGGCGTCTGCGATGCCTGCGTGGGCATCTTCAAGACAGAGCTAGACAAGGCCCTTGAGACGCTCCGGTGGCTGAGGGGCTGAGAGGGCGTCCCCTTGACGAGGCATCCAAGGCTGTTTTTCCGCACCACCTCACCTTAAGTAGGCGTGCGAGCAGGTGGCAGGGGGGAGATAGCCCTGGGCCATGAGGCGGTCGCGTGGGCCGAGGGCGTGTGCAAGTACTACGGGAGCGTGGTGGCCCTAGATGGCGTCTCCCTCCAGCTCAGGAGGGGGGAGATAACGGGCCTCCTCGGGCCGAACGGCTCTGGCAAGAGCACGCTCATCAAGCTCTTCATGGGCTTCATGAGGCCCGACCACGGGCGCGTGGTGGTGCTGGGCCAGGACCCCTATGACAACCCGGCCGTGAGGGCCAGGGTGGGCTATGTGCCCGAGGAGCTGGCCCTCTACGAGGCCCTCACGCCCAAGGAGTTCTTCGACCTGGTGGCCCGCATCAGGCGCCTCAAGCCGGAGGATTACGAGGAGCGCCTGAGCTTCCTGGCCCGCTCCCTCGGCCTCTGGGACCGCATGGACGACCTCATAGGCTCCCTCTCGCGGGGGAACAAGCAGAAGGTGGCCATCATAGCTGCCCTCCTCCATGGGCCGGAGCTCCTGCTCCTAGACGAGCCCCTGACGGGCCTAGACCCCGTGGTGGCACGCATAACCAAGGAGATACTCTACGACATGCGCGACCACGGGACCTCCATCCTCTTCTCCACCCACATCCTTGAGCTAGCGGAGGCCGTCTGCGATAGGATAGTGATACTCCACCGGGGGCGCGTGGTGGCCGAGGGCACGGTGGAGGAGATACTTGAGCTGGCCAAGGAGAAATCGCTTGAGGATGTCTTCTTGGAGGTAACGGGCAAGGCCCACGAGGTCTACGAGGTCGTGAGGGCGCTGAAGGGAGGTGCTTGAGCTGAAGTTGCGCGATGCCCTAGCCCTCGTGGACGTGCTCTACAGGGAGCAGCTCTACCTGAGCCTGAAGGCCAGCTCGCCAGGCCTGAGGCCGGACAGGCTGGCCCGTGCTGTGAGGCACGCGAGGGCACGCTACATCGCCCTGAGCTTCTTCGTGGCCTTCGGCGTCCTCATGACGGCCCTCAGCCCCCTCATGGTGGCCATCTCGGGCGAGGGGGAGATCGCGCTCACGGACGCCCTGAGGACCTCGGGCTTCCTCTACGCCACCATGGCCTTCACCATGACCTTCATGCTCTGCGCCTGGTCCACCCTCATAGCCCAGGAGCACGGCCTCCTCAAGCCCCTCAGCCCCCTCCCGCTCGGCCAGGAGGACCTCCGCCTCCTCGCCCTCCTCACGGCCACCAACAACGCCCTGCCCGTGGCCATCACGCCCCCCATCTACGGGCTCCTCCTAGCCTTATCGCTCCAGGCCCCCCTGGCAGGCCTGGCGGCCGCCCTCTACGGCTACGCCTCCACCTTCTTCGCCCTGGCCGTCAGCCTAGCCCTCGCGGCCCTCTTGGCCAAGCGCAGGTCGGGTCTTAGCCTCAGGGCCAGGCTGGCCCGCGCCCTGAGAACCTTCATCTTCGTGTTCTGCATGGGCCTCTTCTTCGTGGTCAGCCAGGCCTCGCGCTTCCTCCTCCCCCTCCTCTCGCAGATGACAGGCCCCCTCGGCGTGGCCGCGAGGTCCCTGTGGTTCGCATACCCCCTCTCGGCCGCTGAGGCCCCTCTCCTGCTCTCCGGGAGCTCCCTAAGCCAACAGGGCCTCGTGGCGCTCTGCCTGGCTGGCGCCTACCTTGGCCTCTCCTACGCGGTCTTCAGCAGGGCGTTCACGCGCTACTGGCACGGCATCGTGGCGCCCGCTGTGGTAACGCTTGAGGCAGCCAGGCCGAGGGCCAGGCTGAGGGCCCCAAGCCGCTTCACCATGAGCCCCGTGCTCGGCATCTTGATAAAGGACATGAAGCTGGCCTACAGGGACCCCAGGACGGCCTACCTGCTCTTCACGCCCCTGTTCATGCTCATCGTGGTCGTGCCCACCGTCTTGGCCAAGGGGGTGTCCGCCTTCGCCATGAGCGCCTTCATGGGGATGGCCATCATCATGCTGCCCTCCGGCGCCTGCCAGCTCCTCGTGGCCGAGGGCGATAAGTTCTGGGCCCTCTTCTCAAGCGGGCTGCGGAAGAAGGAGCTAGCCCTGGGGAAGGCCCTGGTGAGCTCCCTGGCCTACGCCGCCTACGCCCTGCCCATCGGTCTCGGCCTGGCCTACCTCACCGGCTCCTGGGATTGCCTGGCCTTCCTCGCGGCCAGCACCCTCGCGGCCTTCGCTGCCTCAGCCACCGCCACGCGCTACCTGGCCAGGCACGTGGGGCCCGAGACGAAGATGGTGCAGCTCACCGTGGCGAGGGGGCTGGTCATCCTCGGTATAGCCTTCGCCTTCCAGATACCCTTCACGCTCGTGAGCATGTGGCTGGGGCCTGCTGGCGCCATGATAGCGGCTCTGGCCGAGGCGGGCCTCACGCTCTTGATACTGAGCGCGAGATAGAGCTGCCTTCGCGTGCTCTTCCTACATGCCGACCTGCTTCTCGTAGATGTAGATGCCATCTAAGAACACGCGGATGTCCTTGCCCTTCACCTTCGTGGCCTGCTCTATGTTAGCCGCCGTCTGGCCCACGGCCTCTATGTCTATGCCCTTCACCAGCACGTCCTCCT
>CAZPDR010000127.1:0-3118 GCA_964585495.1 uncultured Candidatus Bathyarchaeia archaeon | reverse complement strand
GAGGCCGTGATCTCGCTCAGGAGCGTCCTGGTGGAGGAGGGCCGTATCGCCCGCACCCTCATAGAGGCCCTGGAGAGCGCTTACACGCACGGGAACCCCTGGGGCCGCGGTCGCGCCAAGAGGCTTGAGTGGGCCGAGGGGCTCAGCTTCAAGCTCAAGCTGGCCCATGAGGGCGCTGAGTGGCTCTACTTCGTGGGCTGCACGCCAGCTTACGACACGAGGGCTCAGGAGGTGGCCAGGGCCCTAGCCGAGCTCCTCCACATGGCTGGCCTAGACTTCGCGGTCCTGGGCAAGGAGGAGACCTGCTGTGGCAACGAGATCTACAGCATGGGCGAGAAGGGGCTCTTCGAGGAGCTTAGGGATGCCAACCTGGCCATGTTCGAGGAGCTGGGCGTGGAGCGCGTGGTAACTCCCTGCCCCCACGGCTTCAACGCGCTCAGGAACCTCTACAACGGCAGGGTGCCGAACGTGCTCCACCACTCCCAGCTCCTCTCGGCCCTCTTGGACGAGGGGAAGCTCAGGCCAGAGCACGAGCTGAGGCTGAGGGTTATCTACCACGACCCATGCTTCCTGGGCAAGAGGAACGGGATCTTCGATGAGCCAAGGCATGTGATAGAGGCCATCCCCGGCGTGGAGCTCCTTGAGTTCGAGCGCAACAGGACGCGCAGCCTCTGCTGCGAGGGCGGCGGCGGCCGCATGTGGGTGGACGTGCCAGGCGAGAAGCTGGCGGAGCGCAGGGCTCGGGAGGCGGCTGAGGCTGGCGCTGACGTGATAGCCGTGGCCTGCCCCTTCTGCTTGGTAACGCTTGAGGACGCCGTGAAGACCACGGGCCTGGAGGAGCGCCTAAAGGTCATGGACATAGCGGAGCTGCTCCTGGCCAGCATCAGAGGTCCTTCAGGTGCCTCCTGAGGGCTTGATGGGCCAGGGAGAGGACGGTTGAGCCCAGCACCACCCCCAAGAGGGCCCTGATGGAGAAGCCCGTGAGGGCGACCGCCAGGGCCGTCCCCGAGGCCGGTGGGTGGTGCGTCTTCGTGAGGGCCATGCATATCATGGAGAGCCCCACGGCCAGGGAGCAGGCCAGCACCAACAGGTAGGTCTGCGAGTGGGGCACCAAGGAGAATAGGGCGCCGGACAGGAGGCCAATCATGTGGCCGCCGAGGACGTTCTTGGGTCTCGCTGCCGGGCTCCTGGGCATAGCGAAGATTATGAAGGCCGTGGCCCCCATGGAGACCATTACGACGGCGTGCTCAAGCGTGGTGAGGAAGAGCGTTATGAACATGGTGAAGGAGGCCATTAGGCCCTGTGCGAGATACGGCTTAAGGGCCAGCTCCACAGCCCCTCCCCTCAACACAGGCTCCGATGAGGAAATAAAGGCAGCTTTATAGCCATCCATCGGGCCCGTTGTGGAGGCGAGAGGGAAGGCTATGCCGTCAGCGCTTGAGAGGCAGGGCATGTTCGTGGTCCCCGGCGATAGGATAGGCGTGATAGAGGAGTTCCTGCCGGGCCCGGGCACCTACGTGAGAGATGGCGAGATAAGGGCCGCGAACGTGGGCTTCCTGCTGCTCAACATGAGCGCCAGGAGGGTGAGCGTCTTCAGGCCCACGAAGCTCAAGGGCGCGGCCTGCGTGCCCAGGCCGGGCCACATGGTGGTGGGCGAGGTCTCCGAGACCCAGCAGACCTACTCGCTCGTGCGCATCTGGATGGTGAGCTCCCGGCACCTGTCCGGCTTCTTCACGGGCCTCCTGCACATCTCCAACGTTGGCCTCCGGGTGCGCAACATGTTCAACGTGGCTAGGCCGGGCGACATCCTCAGGGCGCGGGTGCTGAGCGTGAAGAACCGCATCTGCCACCTCAGCCTGGCGGACAGGCGCCTGGGTGTGATCTACGCCTTCTGCTCCAACTGCGGTGAGCTGCTCAAGGCCAGGAGGGACAAGAAGCTTATATGCGAGGCCTGCGGCTTGCTTGAGCTGAGGAAGCTGGCCTCGGACTATGGTGAGGCACCCCTCTAGCGGAGGTGCGAGCTTGGAGATAAAGGTCCTGAGGAGGAGCGAGAACGAGCTCAGGCTTGAGGTGGTGGGCGAGAGCCACACGCTCCTCAACCTCCTCCAGAAGGAACTCGTCCGCGACCCGGCCGTGGAGATAGGCGGCTATGAGGTGGTCCACCCGCTTGAGAGGCCCGTGAGGTCCATCTTCTACGTGCGGACGAAGGGCGAGAAGAAGCCTGAGGAAGCCATCCTGGACGCGGTGGCCAGGGCTCGCGAGATGGGCAGGGAGTTCGCGGCCAAGTTTGAGGAAGCCCTCGCCCGCCTGCCGCGTGCTGAGGAGAGCGGGCAGGGAGAGGGAGAAGCAGCGGATGAGGCCTGAGCAGCTCAGGGCGCTAGCAGGTCCCTCCCGCTCCCTCAGGGAGATCGTGCTCGACAAGGAGCTCGCGGCCCTTGGCGATGCCCTCGTGAACTTCGCCTACTCCCTCGCCCTCTCCCTCTCGGAAGGCAGGCCGAGGGGAGGGAGGCTGGACAACCGCCTGCTCTCGGAGGCCTTCAGAGCGGCTGGCCTTAGGGAGGAAGCCCCGAGGCGCATGAGCAGGCACGAGCTAGCCGATGCTGCTGAGGCCCTACTGGCCTACGGATGGCTGATGGGCATGGTGAGCCTCCAGGACCTCGTGGATGCCATGAGGAAGCCGGATATCATAACGGGCCTCTCGGCCCTCCTGGCCTCCCTGGCCGAGGAGCTCAGATGTAGCCCGCGACCCTGAAGTAGTAGCCCGGCTCCTTCTTGGGGCCGAAGCTCCTGAGGCCCTTCTCCCTCAGCTGCACCCTCAGCTTCTCAGCATACTCAGGCGATATGCGCCCCTTGCGCTCCAGGTAGTCTATAATCTCCAGAGCCTGCTCCTCCGTATCGCATCGCCTTATAAAGGCGATCACGTCGGGCATGTAGCCGCGCCAGGGGTCCGCCCTGCCCGAGCCAGCGCCCGCGGCCGCGAGTTCCTCGCCTGCCTGCACGTCCCAGCGCACGGCCCCTATGGAGATCTTCTTCACGCCCCGCTCTATCTCCTCGGCCAGGTGTGGGAAGAGCTTCCTGAAGCGCTCCCTATCTATCTCCACGCCCGCACACCCCGCAC
>CAZPDR010000126.1:0-3178 GCA_964585495.1 uncultured Candidatus Bathyarchaeia archaeon | reverse complement strand
TCCACCACAGCCTGAACTCCTGCGGGGGCGGTGAGCGCCTCTGCCTGAGCGTGATCGAGGCCCTCCAGGCCAGGGGGCACGAAGTAGTCCTGGCCACCACGGAGCGCACGGACTGGGATCTTGTGGAACGCGCCTTCCACAAGCGCGTCCAGCCGGACGAGGAGGTATCGCTGCTCCCGGTGAAGCTAAGAGCATTCGGCATCTACCAGCGCCAGTGGACCTCCCTCTGGGCCTACAGGCTCAGGAAGCGCTGCGACCTGGTCATCAACACGCACGGCGACGTTCTGCCCGTGCCCTGCGATGTTACCTACATACACTACCCCGTCTTCGCGCTCATGGAGGAGAAGCCTGAGGTCTACGTGAAGTATAGGAGCTCCCTCTTCTGGCGCTTTTACTTCGTCCCCTACCAGCTGGCCCAGAAGAGGCTGCTTCGCTGGTATCTCGGCTGCACGCTCATCCTCACGAACAGCACCTACAGCCTCCAGGCCATAAGACGCCAGACGGGCCGGGACGCCATCATAGTTTACCCGCCCGTGGACCTGAGGGCCTTCAGCATGCCCCTCAAGAGGCCGAGGGAGCCGATAGTCGTTACCTGCGCTCGCCTCACGCCGGAGAAGAGGCTCCATCTAGTGCCCATCATAGCATCTCGGTGCCCAGAGGCCACCTTCTACATCATAGGCTCGACCTCCAAGGCGTCTGGGGCCGTCCTGAGGGCCATAAGGAGGAACATGGCCAGGCATGGCGCTGAGAACGTGCACATCCTGCCGAACGCGCCCTTGGACCTGGTGCTCGACATCTACAGGCGGGCCATGGTCTACCTGCACACCATGGCCGGCGAGCACTTCGGCATCGCGGTCGTGGAGGCCATGGCGGCTGGCCTCGCGCCCGTGGTGCACAAGAGCGGTGGCCCATGGCTTGACATCCTGGCCGAGGGGCGCTACGGCCTGGGCTTCTCCACCTGCGCTGAGGCAGCAGAGCTGATAAGGCGCCTCCTGGAGGACCGGGAGCTCTTCCTGAGGCTCGCAAGCCTGGCTCAGGAGAGGGCCAGGGACTTCAGCGAGGAGAGGTTCAAGGAGGAATTCATAGCCTCCCTCAGGCCTTACTTCGGCTTGTAGCCTGAGGGCCGGAGGAGAAGTCCTCCCCCGGCCATGTAGGGCTTCAGGAGGCAGGCTAATTGCTCGAACAGGCTCGGGTTCGCGGCTATCAGGCATACCTTCTCATCGAGCGCCAGGGCTACCCTGGGCTCCCTCCGCCCCCTCAGCCACACGCAGGCGCCTGCCTCCCTGGCTATGAGCACGCCAGCCGCCACGTCCGTAGGGCGGATGCGCCACCTCAGGTCCACGTGAGCATCTAGGACGCCCGCCGCGACCAAGCAGAGCTCAAGGGATGCCGAGCCCAGCTGCCTAGTCGCGTCCACCGAGCTGGCGACCTCCATCACCCAGCCATCCGCCTCGCCCACGTGGCTCTTGTCCACGGAGGCCACGGCCTTGTCCAGCTCGCCCGTCCTGGAGGCGTGGAGAGGACCACGGCTTGAGGAGGCCCCACGGCCCGAGATAGCCCAGAACTCCTCGCCCGAGAAGATGTCCAGCACCAGCCCCTCGCTCAAGTGCTCCAGGCTGGGGCCAGAGCACACGGCCATGGATATGGAGGCTATCTTGAGGGCCCGCGAGAAGTTCCTCGTGCCATCCAGGGGGTCCACCAGTAGGTAGGGAGGGCCGCGCTTCCCGCCTAGCTCCCGGACGCCCAGGTCCTCGCAGATGAGGGTGCCCGCGAAGCCCACCTCCTCCAGGCCCTCCAGAAGGGCGCGGCAGGCTACCTCATCGGCCACCTGCTCACGCGCCTCTGCCTCCCTGGCATCACGTGGCGGCCCCATCGTCTCGGCCAGGGAGAGGAGCTCCTCCCTCACGCGCCTGGCCACCTGCCTGAGCGGCCCGAGCCACTCGCCCAGCAAGGCACGCCCTCTTCTGCTCTCGCCTTCGTGCGTTAAAATATGCCGGTGAACGCGGGAGCAAGCCCACGCACGTGCTCGCTCACTATTAAGGCACGGGCCCTTATGAAAACCTGCAGGAAGCTTTATAAGGGCTCCTCAGGCCTACAGGATGTCGGGGGGCCGCGCCATGGGCCACCGTTATCTGGCCCTAGGAGTGCTCATGGCGCTGCTCAGCGGGCTACTGTTCCTGACCCTCTGGGGCACCCACGTGCCCACCGCCAGGGCCGCCGACCTAGAGCCAGGAGAGGTCTATTACTTCGAGATCAGCGAGTCCGAGACCAGCATAGACAGGACCGTGAGCATCTGGGTCCCCGAGAACGGCCTTTTCATGCTGACCGTAGAAGCATCTAACGATTTTAGTCTGAATTACCCGCTCCCGCGGTCGCTCGAAGTAGAGCTGCATGTGGAGCTCTATAGAGAAGACACCTTAATAGAATCGGGCACCATAAAGATAGTTGACGACCAGCTTCTTGGCGCTCTTATTTTCGACTACCTCTATGGGCCTCACAGTTATACCCTCAGGATTTATGGAGATAAACTCAGAGACCAAGTGGACTCCTCCTATTTGAGGTTTGACTATGTGGTAATGGAGCTCTCTGAGGGCATGGAGATGGGCTTGCTGCGCAGTATGGGTTTTGGCCAAACGCTACCTCAGTATATCTACGGCACCTATACAAATCACGTAGCGTTCATTAGGGATGAGCCAAAATCTTCGTATGAAAGATGGACGACTGACGTCCCCTGGATTATGCTCAACATGCATGACATGCTCATAAGCTTCTATAGGGATTTCTACGCCTACGATAGTGACCTACGCTGTTATGCATTTGTGGACCAAGATTATATAGAACTCCCGGCCGAGAGCGGGAAGATAATTAGGAGCTACTACAAGCCTCATGGCCGGTTCTTCGATATATACTGGACCAGGTTTGACGAGGATGTGTTCATCCCGAGGAACTTCCTGCTGTTCCTATATCCCTTCCAAGTGGAGCCCAACATTATGGCCTCTTCCTCTTTCGCATCATGGTTGCCCTACGATGTCCACATAAACATCTTCAGCTTCTACTTCGAGGCGAAAGCCCATCGGCGCTACCTAGTGTTCTCCACGTCCACGGCCAACACGGACCTCCTATTATGCACGTGCGATGAGATGGAGACCGGGGAGCTCATCAGCATCGCGAACAGGTC
>CAZPDR010000125.1:0-3225 GCA_964585495.1 uncultured Candidatus Bathyarchaeia archaeon | reverse complement strand
AGCAGTTCTTCTGCCCTCCTGAGGGCCTCCTGGATGTTGAAGCCGGACAGCAGGCCATCTAGTATGCGGGTTGCCCTCTCGTCCTCCTCCAGGCTGTAGCCGAGGGCACGCCTTATGGCCTCATACCAGGGCTCCCAGGACCGGTAGTCCACCAAGGCCGGGCCAAGCCCTTATCAGGCCGGGGGGCCTTAAGGGGAGCGGGTCCACATGACATCCCTGGCCGAGCTGGGCTTCTCAGAGCTGACGTTCTCCGAGGTCGTATTGGCCCTTGAGGTGGACGGTAAGGTCCACGTCCAGCCGCTGGGCGTCAGGCTCTCGGGCGACCTGCTCTGGGCTAGGGCCTTCAGGTCCACCAGGCTATATGGCATGCTGAGGGCGGGGCTCAAAGGGTCCTTGAACATAACCTACGACCCCAGGGCCTTCCTGGAGCCGGTCCTCTACGGGCGCCTGGTCAGCCTCGCGGTCTTGAGGGGGCCGAGGGGGCCCTACCTGCCCTCAAGCTCGGCCTCCGTGTTCGTTGAGGTCGTCCAGGTCAAGGACGAGGGGGAGTTCCGCTCTATGTGGCTCAAGCCGAAGGAGCTCCTCGTGAGAGGCCGACCTAGGGCCTTCAACAGGGCTTTCCCGGCCCTCCTAGAGGCCCTGATACACCTCTCCAGGGCAAGATACCACGCCACTCAAGGGAACGCCCCAGAAGCCCTCAGGTCCGCTGAGGAAGGGAGGTCGAGCCTCAGGCCGCTGGAGCACGCCACAAAGGACCCCTTCTGGCTGGAGATGGCCTCGGAGGTGCTGGCCGAGCTCGGGCTCTGGGCTTCCTGGGCTGAGAGGAAGGCAGAGCTGCCGGAGGAGGGCTTCTACACGCTCGTCATGAGCTCCAGGTGGCCCGAGGAAGGCTTCTACATCCACATAAGCCCCTTCGCCCGGGGGATCGTGAGGAGCGTTGAAGAATGCCTATCGAGGGGGAGGGCCCGGGGCCCCCTTGGGGATTTCACCGCCAGGCCCGGCGTCCGCTTCAAGGCCGTGGTGGTGGCTGAGGGGGCCGAGGCCCTCGGAGGCCGCCTGAGAGAAGCCGTATTCGAGCACGTCCGTCCTAGGGCCATCGGGGGTCTGCCGGAGGGCGTCTACTACGTAGGCCGCGAGGAGCCCACGGAAGGCATCAGGAGGGCCTACCGTGCCCTGGGGCTTGAGCCCCTCACGGTAGAGCTCTGATGGAGGCAGAGTCGAGGAGTGGGCCTCTAGACGGGAGGTCTAGACACCTCGTTCAACAGGCATAAAAATGGTGCAGTTAAGCCTTGGAGCAGTGATGGGAATGAGCAGGAAGGCCCTCTTAATCGTGGTGGTCCTGGCCTTAGCCTTGGCTGGCGTGGTGGGCTACCTGGCCTGGGCCTGGACAAGGCCCTCCCCCTCGTGGCCCATAACGGAGGAGCCGAACACCTACATCACGAGGCAGCCCGGCGTGGAAGACTTCGTGCCCGTGGGCATCACCTACGAGCTCGACCCAAGCGGCCTGCTCACGTATACATCTGACCCGAGGTGGAAGCAGAGCTGCTTCATACTCGTGGCCGTCGGCTGGACGGAGGACGGCGAGCACACGCTCTTCTACCAGGGCCGCCTCCCCTTCACGGGCGAGGGCGGCTTCAGGCCTAGGATATGCGTGGATGGCGAATACCTACGCGACGTGCCGACCTTTAGAGGGGGCATGTATTACCGGCCCGATGGGGTGCCCGAGGTAGGCCTGCCATACCCGACGGTCTATGTCAGGAGCCCAGGCGGTTATGTGGAGGGCATTTCCTACGATGTGGAAGGGCGCAGGTGGATTCATGTCATAAGGCCGCCAGCTGGCACGCCCGAGGGAGAGGGCCTGGAGCTCTACCTCGTGGGCCAGGCTTTGGGCGTGCCGTTCTGGATGGGGCCCATGGACGGACCTTACATAGTCCACGGCGCCTACAGCAGGGTCAAGGACATAGACATCTGGGGTGGCTTCTGGGTCTCGGGCACGTTCGAGGCCAACCTCACGGTGCCAGGCGAGGGAACCTACACCTTCAGGGGCCACTTCCTCTTCGACAGGGCCGTGCACCGCATCTACTACGGTGGCTCGGCAGCCGGAGCGGGACCGATGAGGGGTCCCACCGGCGGCGTCCTGGCCTTCTCCTGCATGGTGGTGTTCCACGATGAGTTCTACATCATGATATCGCACAGCGATAACCCAACGCCAGCGGACTTTCCCAAGTTCCAGCACCAGGGCCGGGTTAATTTCCCCTCCAGGGGCCTCAGCTTCACGTTCAACGACTTCACGCTGGAGAGCCTCGGCAACCCCCTCCAGCCAGAGGGCTTCAGGCTCTACGGCCCATTTGAGAACGGCTACGTGGATCTAACGGGCGATGTAGTGGCCTACTGGCCACCTAAGGGCTGGGGCGTGAACACGGGCACTTGGTGGGACCCAGGGGCCAAGCACACCTGGGGTAGGGCGTTCATAAATTGGACGGGCACCGTGAGACTGGGCGATGAGGTCATAGAGGTCTCAGGGGCCATGGGCGTGGGCGAGTTCACCAGGGTCGTGAGCTCGGGCTCCGAGGTCGGAGCGGCTTCCGAGAGCGGCTTGGGGCCGGGCATCGAATTGGCGGACGTGAGGTTGGCAGCTAGCTCAGGCCTCCGCCCGAGGGAGGCGGGTTAGCGTGGACAGGAAGGTCTTAGCGGTCGTGGTGGCCTTAGCGATCGCCTCAGCAGCCCTCCTGAGCGTCCTGCTGTGGGCCTGGCCATGGCCTGGAGGCGAGGAAGGGCCGTCGTCGCCCGCGCACCCCTTGACGGAGCCCATCACCAGCTGCGTGCGCGTGGTGAACGGGAACGCTAAGCTGTTCATAGACGGCGAGCCGGTCGATATCCTCGGCTTCTTCCCCACGAACGAGACCATCGAGTATATAGACAAGGCGTCCCGCTACGGCCTGCTGTTCTGCCGCGTCCGCCTCGAATGGGTGTTCCTCGACGAGATCACGGTCAGCTTCTTCAAGGAGAACCCCGGCATGCTCACCACGCTGAAGACGCTGGTGCACGAGGGGCGCCTAAGGGACGCCATAGAGCTCCTCCCCGATTTCCCCTTGCCGGAGAACGCATCAGATTGGGTAAGGTGGGAGGTGCTCGACGAGCTCCTAGATTACGCGGCCTCGAAGGGCGTCTACCTGATAATCGATTTCCACTACTTCACGCCGCCGATATGGTGGGTGAAGGCGT
>CAZPDR010000124.1:0-3261 GCA_964585495.1 uncultured Candidatus Bathyarchaeia archaeon | reverse complement strand
AGGCCTCGGACCCGAACACCTCCTCGGGCTCCCCGTCAGCGGTTATGCGCCCGCCATTCAGCAGGACGACCCTATCGCATTCCTCGGGCATGGCGGATAGGTCGTGCGTTACCACGAGGGCCGTTACAAGCCTGTCGTCCCTCAGGTCCGTTACCAGGCGGCAGACCACCTCCCTCGACCTGGCGTCGAGGCTGCTGAAGGGCTCATCGAGGAGGAGCAGCTCTGGCTCCTTGGCCAGGGCCCTAGCTATCATGACCTTCTGCTGCTGACCTCCGGACAGCTTGCCCACGGGCCTATCGGCTAGGTCGGCTATGCCGAGCTGCTCCATGATGGCCATCACAATCTCCCAATCCCGCCTGGAGGGCGGCCTCAGCGGCCCTATGCGGCCAACGCGCCCCATCATCACCACGTCCTTGGCCAGGAAGGGCGTGTCGGAGGGGACCATGAAGTCCTGGGGGACGTAGCCCGTCCTACGCCTCACCTCACGCCCGTGCCTGCGGACATCGAGGCCCAGGACCTCGACCAGCCCCTCGGACCTCAGGAGGCCGTTTATGGTCTCCAGGAGGGTGGTCTTCCCGGCCCCGTTCGGCCCTATGACCGCCACCAGCTCGCCAGGCCGGACCTCCAGGTCTACGTCCCTTATCGCTGGCCTCTTCTCGCCCTCGTAAGTGGTCGAAACGTCCTTGAGCCTTATGGCCAGCTCCAGGCCTCCTCCCTCCGTAATACCTTCGCGCAGTTCCGTAATACATGCGTATTTAAGGCTTTCGGGTGGCTCAGCCAACGGATGATATGCCCGCTTGTATCATCGGGACGCCCGATGCGCGTGAGCTCGCCTGGCCACGAGAGGTCGCGCCTTCCTCCTCAGGCTGGCGGGCAGAGGGAGGGAACAGCCTTCCTCTCGGCTTTGTAGGTTCCCTTTCCGCAGCTCTCGGCTTGAGAGCAGGTGCCAGCCTTATGAAGGCATCCGCCAGCCTCCGGAGGGAGGTGGTTCGCGTGGCCGAGGAGATGAGAGCGGTCCTGAGCCTGGCCGATCTGGCCGAGCGCCTGAGGGCCTACAAGGCCTCCCTGGCCTACTCCTACTGCTTCATCACCTGGGCCTCCCTCATGGTCGGCTTCCCGCTCGCCTTCACGGCCCTCATGTTCAGCCCCTGGCTCCCGGCCGTAAGCGAGATCTGGCACGTGCTGCTCGTGGCCACGCTGGGCACGGGCATGGCGCTGGCTTTCGCGCTCACCTACTACGTGCCAGCCAGGCTGGGCGTGGCCGACCTTCTGGATGCGAGGTGGGCTTCTGCCGCCTGGTCCCTATCCTTCGCCCTGCCTTACACCATCGCCTACGGCCTCCTGGCCGCAATTGGCGCTTGGTCCTACGCGCCCGTGGCCTGGCTCCCCGCTGGCGGCGTGGCCTTCCTGTCCGTGGGCCTCACGGTGGAGCGAGCCCTGGTGAGAAGGCGCTTCCTCCCCGCACGTCCCTTCCTCCTCGCGGGAACCTCAGCCCTCCTGGCCTCAGCGCCCGTGCTCTACCTGGCATCCCTGCCGGTCCCCTGCGAATACCGCCTCCTCCCTCCCGGGGCGCCCACGACAGCCTGGAGCTGGGAGGCTGGCCCCCTCTCCGCCATGCTGCTGGCGGGCGCCCTGAGCCTCACCATCTGCTTCACGGCCGCCATTTACACGCTCCTCACGGCCGAGAGGGTGGTCTTCGGCCATGGAGCTCGCTGAGCTCCTCAGGCGCCTAGACCCGGTGCTCATGAACCCGAGCAGGCTCCTCATAGCGGCCCTCCTCTACCTCTTCGGGCCGAGGAAGGAGTCCGAGATCGTGAGGGCGCTCGGCATGTCCTGGGGCAAGTTCAGCACGCACATCACCACGCTTGAGCGGGAGGGCCTGGTGGTCAGGAAGCGCGTCTTCACGCGGAAGGGCTACAGGACCTTCGTCAGGCTCACGAGGGAGGGGAGGGAGCGGTATAGGGCGCTCCTGAGGGCGCTCAGGGAGCTCCTGGGCCAGGTGAACGAGCGCTCAGAGGGGAAGGCCGCCCGCCGCTTATAATCGCGGTGCCCCGAGGCCAAATGCTTAAATAGCCTCCCAGCGGCCCCTACTGCCGGCGATGCCTCGCCAATCGGCCTGCCAAAGTTGAGGACGCCCGCGCACGCCTGCCTCCCGCTAACATGTGCTCTGGGGGTGGCATGATATGTGGAGCATACTCTACCTGCTGAGGAACAACCCGGACAAGCTGCGCTGGAGCCAGGAGAGGCGCGGCCTAGACCCGGGCGTGGTGGACGAGGCCATAAAATACGACCGGCTCTGGCGCCAGGCCCTCAGGGAGCTGAACGAGCTGAGGCACCAGCACAACGTCATCTCACGCCAGATAGCACGCCTGAAGGGGCCCGAGCGGGAGGCGAAGATAAGGGAGGCGCGGGAGCTCCTCAAGCGCGTGGAGGCCCAGGAGGAGCTGGTGAGGGAATACGAGGCCAGGCGCAACGAGCTGCTGCTCTCCATACCGAACGTGGTGCACGAGACCGTGCCCGTGGGCGCTGACGAGGGCGACAACGTGCCCATCCGCTACTTCGGCTGCCATCGCGTCTGGGAAGGCCACCTGGAGGCCTTCTTGGCCGAGACGGAGGAGCGCGGCTTCAAGGTGGACTACGAGGTCATAGATTGGCGCCCCGTGGGCCACGCGGACATGCTTGAGGTGCTGGGCATGGGCGATACGCTCAGGGCCGCGCGAGCGGCTGGCTCACGCTTCTACTACCTCTTCGACGACCTCGTGTGGCTCGACCTGGCCCTCCTGCTCTACGCGTTGGACCACATGGCCAGATGGGGCTTC
Organism: uncultured Candidatus Bathyarchaeia archaeon; assembly: GCA_964585495.1. Taxonomy (GTDB): domain Archaea; phylum Thermoproteota; class Bathyarchaeia; order EX4484-135; family EX4484-135; genus EX4484-135. The sequence goes on along the minus strand of CAZPDR010000124.1, from coordinate 442 downwards.
AGGCCCTGCATACCGCCTTATATGCTCCGCAGAGCGCCCTATGAGGGTGTTACCGCCCTCGCGGACTTCGAGGATGCCATCTACAAGGTGGAGGGGGAGGACCTATACCTGATCGCGACCAGCGAGCACCCTATGGCGGCCCTCTACATGGGCGAGATACTGGACGAGGACGACCTGCCCATCCTCCTCACGGGCGTGAGCCCCTGCTTCCGCAAGGAGGCTGGCGCTCACGGGAAGGACACGAAGGGCATCTTCCGCGTCCACCAGTTCCACAAGGTAGAGCAGTTCGTGTTCTGCAAGCCCGAGGATTCTTGGGAGTGGCACGAGCGCCTGATAAAGAACGCTGAGGAGCTCTGGCGTGGCCTGGGCGTGCCTCACCGGGTGGTGAACATCTGCACGGGCGACCTGGGCGTGGTGGCGGCCAAGAAGTATGACCTAGAGG
>CAZPDR010000123.1:0-3346 GCA_964585495.1 uncultured Candidatus Bathyarchaeia archaeon | reverse complement strand
GCTGCCTCATCGAAGGGCACCCTGGCCAGGATGGGCAGCCCTCTGCTGGCCGCGAGCTCCTCCACGGCCTTCAGGCCAGGCCCGGATATGTCAGCCCGGTTCACGACCAGGTAGGCCCGCATGGCCAGCTTCTCGGCCACCTTCAGGGCCAGCTTGAGCGTGTTCAGGCCCAGGGGCGTGGGCTCCGTGATGAGCAGGGCCAGGCGGGCGTGCCTCATGGCCTGGACCACCGTGTTGCTCACGCCAGGCGGGCAGTCCACGATGACCACGTCATAACCGCCCTGGGCGCTCCCTAGGCGCGAGAGCACCTCGTCCATGAGGGCCTTGGCCACCAGGGGCGAGCGGGCCTCGCCTGGCTTGAGCTCAGCGCCCAGGAGCTCTAGGCAACCGCTGCTGCTCCCTCTTCCCTCCTCCCGGGCCTGGAAGATGTGGCCGAGCACCTTTTGGCCCTCCGAGACGGCTCCTTCCGGGCAAACGAGCTGGCAGACGCGGCAGCCTGAGCAGCGGTCCTCGAAGAAGATGGGCTCCCTCCCGGGCGCGGCCAGGAGGGCATGCTCAGGGCACTCGCGGGCGCAGGTGCCGCAGCGCGTGCACTTCCGCGCGTCTATCACGGGCGCGAAGACCGTTATGTCCCTCAGCTTCACGGGCTCAAGGCCCAGGTTCACGTGGTCGTTCGGGTTGTCCACGTCCGCGTCCACGAGCAGGACCCTGAGGCCCCTGTCGGCCATGTGGGCGGCCAGGTTCACGGCCACCGTGGTCTTGCCCACGCCGCCCTTCCCGCCAGCCACCGCTAGGACAAAAGGCGCCTTCACTGCCGCCCCTCCTTTAAAAGGCCCTTGAGGGCCTTGGCTAGCTCGGCCAGGGCCTCAGCAGCCCGCGAGTTCGGGTAGAGCTCCGGCACGGGCCTCCCCTGCGCGAGGGCGTCCACCACGGCCTTATCGTAGGGCACGAAGGCCAGGACGGGTGCACCGGCCTCGGCCAACTTTCTGGCGGCCTCACGCCAGAAGGGGCTCAGGTCATACTTGTTCAGCACGGAGTAGGTCTTTAAGCCGAAGTGCCGAGCCACCTGCAGCACGCGGAGGGCGCCTCTGAGCGACTCAGGCGTGGGCTCGGCCACCACCAGGGCCGCGTCAGCGCCCACGAGGGAGGAGACCACGGGGCAGCCTATGCCTGGCGCGCCATCCACGAGCAGGAGGTCCGCGCCCCTCTCGGCCGCGACGGCCTTCGCCCTCAGCCTCACCTGGCTGACCAGCAGGCCCGAGTTGTGCTCGCCAACCTCCAGCTGGGCGCTCACCATCGGCTGGCCGTAGCGGGTGGTGCCCTCCACCAGCTCGCCCGTCCGGGCGGGCACGATGTCTATGGCGCCAGAGGGGCAGACCACGCGGCAGGCGCCGCAGCCCTCGCACAGATACCAGATGGGCTCCGGCAAGCCATCAGGGCCTTGCTCCAAGGCCCCGTAAGGGCAGGTGCGCACGCAGGTGCCGCAGCGCACGCACTTCTCCGCATCCACGCGGGCCTTCCTAGACAGGCGTGCCTCCTCGCTCTTCTCCGGCCTGAAGCCCAGGACCAAGTGGAGGCTGGGCGTGTCCACGTCCGCATCGGCTATGACGGCCTCTAGGCGCTGGGTGGAGGAGAAAAAGGCGAGGCTCGCGCTCACGGTGGTCTTGCCCACGCCGCCCTTCCCGCTCACCACCACGAACTCGGTGGCCTCGCTCATAGCGGCAGGGACCTCAGCGCATCACGCACCCTCGTGCCAGCCGGGACCGTGTGGATGGTCATGCCCAGGGAGGCGAGCGCCTGCCAGGCGTTGGGGCCGAAGCGGGCCGCCACCACCATCCTCACGCCCAGGTTGGCCAAGAACTGCGCGGCCGCGAAGCCAGCACCGTGCGGGTGGGCCACGCAGGGGTTATCGTGCACCTCCACGTTCACCACCCGGCCCTCATCGAGCTCCACGATGGTGAAGGTCGGGCACCTGGCGAAGCGGTCCGACACCGTGTCGTCCAGGCCCGCGCGGCCGTTGGTGGAGAAGGCAACCCGGAGCCTCCCGGAGGGGGCGGGAGCTCCACCTGGCCTACGCGGGGCCACGGGCCTCGGAGGTGCCATCGGCGGCATGGGAGGTGGCCAGGCGGGCGGTGGCCCTGGCGGTGGCGGGTAGAAGGCCGTGCTCTCGCGCCCCCTTCCCAGGCCACGGCCGCGGCCCACGCAGGGGCCAGCCGCCAGCGAGGCGAGGTCGAGGGGCCGGAGGGAGCCAGAGCTAAGATCGGCCAGGACGCCCTCAAGGTCATCGGAGGCAGCCTCATACACGGGCACGCCAGCCTCCATCAGCCTCTGAGCAGCTCTCACGCCCACACGCTTCGCGATCAAGCCATCCGCGCCCAGGGAGGAGAGGAGCTCCATGACGCCGCAGGCACCCCCACGGCCACCGCTGGCGGCCGGGTTGGGCACTATGTCCAGGAGGCGAGCTTGACCGGCATCTGCCTCCACTATGGCCAGGTAGGGCGCTCTCCCGAAGTGGGCCGAGAGCCTGGACCTGAGGCCAGCGTCCTCGTCCAACGGCACCAGGAACCTCAAGACTCGCCTCCCCGCTCTAGCGCCTCCCTGAGCTCCTTGATGCGCTGCTCCACGCTCTTGAGCTCCTCCTGCAGGTCCTTCAGGTCCTCCTCAAGCGCCCTCTTGTATTCCTCAAGCATGGCGAGCTCCTGCTCGGGCGTCATGGGCGGTGGCACGGGCATGGGCGCGTAGTAGGGCGCTGGCACCGGGTAGGGCCAAGGATAGGGCGGGTAGGCGGGGCCAGATGGCTGCTGTGCCTGCTGGGTTGGCTGGGGCTGCTGGACAGGCGGCTGCTGGGGAGCTGGGGGCTGAGGAGGCGGCCACTGAGGCCACCAGGGCCAGGGACCGGGCCCTCCCCTCCACCACCTACGCCAGCCACGCCTCCAGCCGTAGCCATAGCCCGACATGGCTCTCACCACCAGTAGGGCCAGTAGAACATATAAGCTGTGAAGGGCCAGGCATAGGCCATTCTGAGCCAGGCCCAGTAGGCCCAGGTCCACCAGAGCCAGGGCGCCCAAGGAGGCCAGAGCCAGGCGGGCCAGAAGCCCCAGTAGGGCATGAAGGGCCAGTAGAAGGGCATGGGCATCATGGTGGGCCAGGTCGGCCATGTGGGCTGTGCGCTAGCCTGTGAGGGCGCTGTGCTGCTGCCAGAGCCCGTGCTGCTCGGGTAATCAGGCCACGCGGGCGGCCAGGCGGCCACTTTCACCACCACCAGCGGTAGATCCACCAGGCCCAGGGCCAGAGGCCCCAGCCCGGCCAGGCAAAGCGGGCCCAGAGCCACCACGGGCCACCGAAG
>CAZPDR010000122.1:0-3417 GCA_964585495.1 uncultured Candidatus Bathyarchaeia archaeon | reverse complement strand
TCTTGGGCCAGAGGCCCTGGAGCCTGAGGGGCAGGAGCTCCCTCACCCTCCCCGCCTCCTCGCCCGTGAGGAGCAGGCTGATCCGCTCGATGGGCTCTTTCCTCCCGCGCCCGTAGAAGTCCACGGTGATGAGCCTTCGGCCCCGCGAGGCCATGTAGATGGTGCCCGCGGCCAGCACGCAGGCCGAGATGGCGAAGGATACGGCCAGGCCGTGCACCAGCCCCCGTCTCACGGCCACGCAGCCGACCTGGTAGAGCCATGTGTAGCGGGCCCCATGGGCTGGCTCGCCGAGGAAGGCGGCTACCTCGGGCAGGAAGGCGGGCACCAGCCAGGCACACGCCAGCCTCTCGCCAGCGTAGGCGCCTGCTATGGCCGCGAGCAGGGAGGCGCCCGGCCAAGGCCAGATGCGCATGCTAACCGCCCTGCCTGCCAGGGAATCGCGGGCCAGCGCTAGGACCGGGTAGGCGTGCAGCGTGTAGAGGCAGCCTACCGCGAAGGAAACCCACCAGGCCAGGGACCACTCGGGCCAGGCGTAGAGGCGCTGCTCCGCCAGGAGGGGCCAGGCCACCAGGATGGCCAGGCCGGGAAAGGCCAGGGCCAGGAGGGCACACAGGGGGCGGGTCTCATCTCGCACATAAATGGTGAGCCCGGCCTCGCGTTCGGTCTCGCGCTTTCTCGGCAAGCCAGCACCTCATTCCACGTAGATAGCTGGCCTATAAGGCCTGGCCAGCCTTGCCCTGCCCCTCGGGTCGTAGCGCTCAGGGTCCTCCTCCGAGAACACCAGGACCTCCTCGGCCCCAAGCTCGCGCGCCAGGAAGGCAGCAGCCTCCTTGAGCACGCCCAGCTCGTCAAGCACGCCCACCTTCGCCTTCCTCTCCCTCTCGCGTGGCCCGAGGTCCCTGATGTCCTCCACCACGCGCCTGGCCAGGTCGGGCACCTCCCTGCCCCTCGCCCTCATCTCAGGCTCGGACATGAGCTCGCGCAGGAGCTCCCTCACCTCAAGCCTGCCCTCCCTGGCCAGGGCGAGCGCCCTGGTGAAGACGCGCCACTTCCAGGCAGCAGCCACGTAGTAGCACACACGCCTGGGCCTCTCAAGCTTGAGGACCTTCAGGACCTCCTGGGTGTCCTCAAGGACGGACCTCACCAGCTCCTCTGCCTCCTCGGCCACCAGGTCCACCTTAGCCTCATCTGGCTCTGGCCAGGGGGCCACGGAGACGAAGCCCGAGTTGCCCATGCGCTCCCAGAGCTCCTCGCACACGTGGGGCGCGAAGGGGGCCATGAGGCGGACCCAGGCGCTCAGGAACTCGCGGACCGTTGGGCCGTGGGGGCGCCTGCCCGTGCGGCGCAGATACCAGCGCAAATCGTTCCAGACCTCGAAGAAGGCCGTGGCCAAGGCCGTGCGCGTCCGGAGCTCCTCAAGAGCGTCCGTAACGGTCTTTATCCTGGCCTGGAGCACGCTTAGCAGCCAGCGCTCGGGCTGGCCAGGCTCGCGGCCATCCTCGCCAGCCTCCATGAGCTCGCAGGCGAGGTTGAAGAAGGACTCAAGGTTCTCCTTCACGGCCTTGGCGTTCTCGGCACGCCAATCTGGGTCGTCCATGCCCTCAGCGCCCAGGAGGAGCGTGCAGCGCGTGGCATCCGCGCCATAGGTCTCCACGGCGTCCTCCATGGAGATGAAGTTGCCGAAGCGCTTGGCCATGGGACGCCCCTCCACCATCACCATGCCGTTCGCGCCCACGGCCCTGGGCCAGAGCTCCGGCGGCCAGATGGCCACGTGGTGGAAGATGAAGAACGTCAGGTGATTCGGTATGAGCTCCTTCGCGGAGTTCCTGAGGTCCACGGGATACCAATAGAGGAACTCCTCTCGCATCTCCCTCAGCACCCGCTCCTCCAGGCCCACGCGGGCCGCTACCTCGCGCGGGTCGCCACGGCCGAGGAAGACGTAATCGAAGACCTCCTCCGTGAGCTGCTCGGGCCTTATGCCGTGGGCGCGGATGGCCCGCATGACCGTGTAGAAGGCCATGTAGATGGTCGAGTCGCTCAGCGTCTCCACCAGCCAGTCGGGGGCCCAGGGCAGGGGCGTGCCGAGGCCCATCTTGCGGGCGCAGGGCCAGTCCAGATACCAGTCTATGACCTCAAGGAACCAGGCCCGCGCTGCCTCGGGGAACATCTTCATGCGCATCACGCACTCCCGCGCCTTGGCCTTCCAGCCCGGGTCCGAATACTTCAGGAACCACTGGTCCTTGAGCAGCTTCACCCGGCACTTCGTGCGGCAGCGGCAGACCACGCGCTCCGGGAGCTCCCACATGGAGTCCGCTATGCCGCGCGCCTTGAAGTCCTCGATGAGCTTCGCCTTCACCTCCCGGACCAGGCGGCCAGCGTATTCGCCACAGATGGGCTTCAGGCGCCCCTCGTGGAACTCGCGCTTATAGATGATCTTAGTGGCCTCCTCCACCTTCGGGTCGTGCTGGTCCACCGCGCCCATCTGCTCTACGAGCTCAACGGCCGGGTAATCGCCGAAGCCCGGGAGCTCTATCATGGAGATGGGCTGGATGGCCTCCACCACGCGCGGGTCTATGCCGAACTCGGCCAGCTTCTCCGGGTGCTGCTTCAGGTCGCGCAGGGCCACGTAGTCGTAGGGAGCGTGGGCTGGCACGCTGTAGACCACGCCCGTGGCGTAATCCGGGTCCACGAACCAGCCCGGCAGGACGGGCAGCTCGCGGCCGTCTATCGGGCTCAGGCAGATCGCGCCCATGAGCTCAGCGCCCTTGAAGGCCCGGAGCACCTCCACCTCCCTGCCCTGGTCGGCCAGCTTCTCGGCAGCCTGGCGCGAGATCACCCAGAGCTCGCCGTCCACGCGCGCCTCCACGTATTCGGCCTCCGGGTTCAGCCAGAGGTTCGTGACGCCGAAGATGGTCTCGGGCCTGAAGGTCGCGGCCACCAGGAAGGCCTCCGGCCCCTCCCCGGCCAGCTTGAACTTCATGAGCGTGAACTCCTCCGGCCTGACGCCCTCCCCCTCAAGGCGGTCGTGATCGCCCACGAAGCTCTCGCACCTCGGGCACCAGACGACCGGGTGGGTGCCCCGGACCACGTAGCCGAACTCGCGGAGCTTCTTGTATTGCCACTCGATGAACTTGTTGTAGTGCGGGTGCTGCGAGGTCGTGTGGAACTCCCTGCGCCAATCGATCGAGAAGCCTATGCGCCTGACGGCCTGACGCCCCCTCTCGGTGAAGTAGCGGGCCATCGCGACCGGGTCGGTGAGCTCCTCCAGCTTCTCGGGCGGGACCTTGTTGGCCTCCACCATGATCCTTATCATCTCCGGGTCCTTCTCCCTCAGCCGCTTGCACTGGCCAGCTATGGTGGCTCCCGTCCAGTGCCAGGCCCAGGGGAAGAGCACGTTGAAGCCCCGCATGCGCTTGT
>CAZPDR010000121.1:0-3419 GCA_964585495.1 uncultured Candidatus Bathyarchaeia archaeon | reverse complement strand
AGGCCAGAGGACCTAATATACCTTCAAAAATCCTCGGCCCTCAGACGAGAGGGACAGGTTATCTGTGGCCTCGTGAAGTCCCTTGGAGGTGTGCTGGTGTGTCGGGAGCCCGTGGGAAAGCTCTGACGGTGGCGATAGAGCAGGCCAAGGAGCTCATAAGCAAGCGTGAGTGGCTCCGTCAGCGGCTGACCGAGCTAGAGCACCGCTATGGCATGAGCACCCCGGAGTTCTTGGCCCGTTGGTCTTCTGGCGAGCTACCAGAGCCCGAGGACCCCGATATGCTCTCTGATTTCCTTAGGTGGGAGGCCCTAGCGGGCGAGCTGAGGGAGGTAGAAGAGGAGCTCGGGAGGATGTTAGCAGGCACTATGAGGGCCGGAAATGAAGGTCGCGGATAGGCTCTCTCACATAAGCAAATCCCTCTTACAGGCTTTTCCGATCTGTCAAGCCGTGATCAGGGATTATCGCGTTCAGCCAGGCGATCCGACAACAGGCTGGTTCAAGCTTGTTCTCAAGAATGATATAACGGTTCACGTATTCGAGTTCTTGGCCAGAGGCATCATCCGCAAGTATGCCTATACTCTATTGATAGACCACGAGGTCGTCTTAAGATACGATAATGCCCCACATCATAGGGTCATCTCCACCTTCCCGCACCACAAACATGTTCACGGTGAGGTTAAGCCGCTTGAGAATCCCTCTATTGGGGAATTCATAAGGGAGGCTACGGAGCTCATTAAGGCATTAAAAGCGCGGTGTAAGGAAGGCGTGGGGACGTGATGCTCCTTCATATCTCAAGCCCGAAGGCCTGGAGGAACTCCTCTATGCGCCTCATCTCCCTGAGCAGGCGGCGCCCTCTCTCCGTGATGACATACCTGGCGCGCCCCTCCTCGCCCGCGAGGCGCTCCACCAGGCCCTTCTCCTCCATCTCGGCCAGGTAGCGCACCAGCCTCTCGTGCGATAGGTTGGCGCCGTAGAGGATGCGGGTGGGCCCGACCGGGCCGCCCTCCTCGGCCAGGACTGCCAAGATGTCCGTTATTATCCTGAGCTTAGACCTGTAGCGCGCCCTCCGCCTCCTCAAGACCTCATCACCCGCAGGACGAGGAGGAGGAAGCTGAGGAAGGCGAGGAGCTGGATGACGTGGCCCGTGATGTAGAGGGCCGCGAGGGCGAAGGAGAGGAGGAAGCAGGCTCGGGCGGCCGTGAGGAAGAGGAAGCTGAAGCAGACGAGGAAGGGGTTCACCTCCTTCCTGCTTAGGAAGTTGGAGGTCGTCCTGGCGCTCAGGTAGATGAGGAGCGCTAGGGCTATGCCCTCCAGGACGGGCGGGGGCCTCATGAGCGCGACCAAGTGCTCCGGCCTGATGGGCCTAGCCGCTGCCGCGGTGGCGAGCAGGAAGGCCGCGCTTCCCCCCGGCCCCTCGGCACCTCCCTCCTCCCTGGGCGGCCTGGCATAGGCGAGGGAGAGGAGGACGTAGCCAGCTGTCTCGCAGGCGAAGAGGGCGTAGGAGGAGCCCCTGAGGGTGAGGAAGGCGAGCGCTGGCCTAAGCCTGGCCAGGGAGATGAGCACGCCACCTGCCGTGATGCCGTGGATGACCAGGCCGAGGCCCATGGAGAGGAAGGCCAGGAAGAGCTTGAGGAGCTTGTCCTCCCTCACGAGCCGGTAGAACTTCAGCGCGTGGTAGGCCGTTAGGAGGGCCACGGCTCCCTCCAAGACTTCCATGCTGGTGCTGAAGAGCAGGAACCAGGCGAGCATTCCACCTCAGGCGCGTTCTGGCTTATATAAAAGACTTCTGGACCAAGCGTCCAGACACCTCGTTCCGCCAGCTTATATTAGGTCTGGAGGAGCCTTTCCCGGTGATGGCGAGGTGCGCGTCAGGCACCTCCTGCTCGCGCTCGTACTGGCAGGGCTCTCGATAGCCGGTTTCACGGCCTACGCGACCATGTATGCGCCAGCCGCTGCTGACCAGGGAGGCCAAGAGCAACCAGGCCAGGGGAAGGAGCTCCTCGTGGAGAACGTGGAGTTCGAGAACGCCGTCCTCATGGGCGCCCACAGGGGCCAAGCGCCTGGCGTGCTCTACACGCTCACCGTGCACGGGCCACGCCACACCACCATCCTGGCCTACGCGTTCGTCTTCACGGGCATAGCCGAGCTGGCCAACCGCACGCCCATAGCCATCGCCAAGGCTAACAGCACCACCTGGGCCCACACGGACTTCCACGTGATAAGGCGCGATGGGCGCCCCGTGGGCCTGGCCATGGCGTTCAAGAACAAGGAGCCCATCTACATCGAGTATAAGGACCCGTCCTACGGCGAGAGCGGCTACTACAACGTGAGCATCGCGTTCGTCCTCATGGCCTTCTACCACCCGCGCCTCCGCGAGACCGTGATGGCTGTCCACGGGGCCACGGTTGAGGGCAACGCCACCTTCGTGTCCTACTCCGTGCACGGTGGCGTGATCCTGGCCGCTGCCTTCCGCGTGAAGGGCTGGCCCAGCGGGCCCGAGGGCACGCGCCTGGCCGTGGGCTTCCACATAACGCTCAGGGCCGCTGCCTGGCTCTACGACCGCGATGGAGAGGGCATAAGGGCTCGGGTGAAGTGGGTGGCGCCCTTCTGCGGCTCCACGCGCCCGAGGCTCCAGCGCACCAGCGGCCTGATAAGGCGTGCCTTCGCGTTCAAGAACACGGCCATCGTGCGCGAGGGCGACAACCGCACGGTCGTGAGGGCCTTCTGCGTTTACCAGGTGAAGGGCAGGCTGCTCAGGCTCGCGATAGTGGTGCCGAAGGCAGAGGTAGTGGCCTACCCGGCCCTGAGGGCTGGCCAGGGGCAGGCCAGCGAATAGGTCCACCGAGCTCCTGTCCCCGTGGGCCAGCCTCTCCCAACCTTTTATTTCCCGCACGGCTCCCTCCTAGCCAGGAGGACATGGCCCCTAGGCCACCCGATAGGCGGAGGGGGAGGCGCGTCCCCGTAGGGCCTAGATGGCTTGAGGGCCTAGTGGAGGACCCGCGAATAGCCTCGGAGCTCGGCCCAGGCACCCGGAGGCTTCTGGCCAGCGTGAGCCGCGTTTACGCGAGGGCTCTCTGCCTGAGGTGCAAGGGGAAGGGGCTCTGCGGCCGGAGGGAGTGCGTCTTCCTGAAGGCCCTGCGCTACTACGCATCCTTCATGCCCGACCTGGGCACGGAGGTGGAGGGCAACAGCCCGCCAGCCGTCTTCGTGGGGAGGCTGGGCTACCCCTTCGTGCGCGTGGGGCCGCTGGTCCCGCCCCTGAAGGCCGACACGAGCCTCATGGACTCGCCCGAGGAGTGGCTGGGCCTGCCCATGGCCGAGCTGGTGCGCATGAGGACGGCCCTCGTGAGGGGGAGCTTCACCGTGGACGTGCGGAAGCCCTGGAGGGCTGGCAAGCTCATGGAGAGGACGCTTGAGCT
>CAZPDR010000120.1:0-3426 GCA_964585495.1 uncultured Candidatus Bathyarchaeia archaeon | reverse complement strand
CGTAGCCGGCCGTCAGGCCCTCGACCACGAGCTCCACGCGCAAGGCAGGCCCCTGAATAGCCGTGCACGCTCGATATTAAAGCTTATAAGATATGTGCACGCCTTCTGGCCATGATGGCTCCTCTGAGAGCTGCCTACCTCCTCTTCCCCGCCTGTCTCGCCCTCCTCACGGCCTCCCTGGCCAGCACCTCCCTTGCCGCGCTAGCTGAAGGCGGCCACGGCCTCCTCATAGTCGTGAGCTTCCCAAACCTTGCTTACGACGTGGAGCTCCTGGCCTGCGAGGATGACACGGTGGCCCCGCTCGCCCCGCCTGGCATGGACCCACACGATTACCAGCTGACGCCAAGCGATGTCGAGCTCCTCAGGAGAGCTGACCTTGTGGTCTCGACGGCTCACGCGCCCTTCGAGGCGGACATCAGGAGGCTGGTGGAGGAGGGACATCTGAGCGCCGTGTTGGTCGAGCTGCCCCGCGTGCCGGGCGTGCGGCTGCTGGTCAACCCCATCACGGGCCAGCCGAACTACCACATGCCCATCTACGACCCAGGGAACTACCGTGCCTTCCTGAGCTACCTGGCCGACGTGATGGCCGAGCTGAGGCCGAGGAAGGCAAGCTACTACGAGCGCGCACGGCAGGTGGCCCTAGAGCGCCTAGATGAGCTGGTGAGGGCGGCGCCCAGGCTCAACCTGACGGCGGCAGCCGACCTGCCCGTGGTGCAGTATGCGGTCTCCTGGCTGGGCGTGGAGCTCTCGTTCCTCATGGTCAAGGAGCACGGCACGCCGGCCACGCCGGGAGACCTCGTGAGGCTTGAGGAAGCCTTCTCAGGCCGGTCGGTGCGCTTGGCCGTGGTCTGCGAGCCCGCTGCGGCTAGCGCCTCAGAACGCTTGCTGGAGCTGGCCGAGGAGCATCAGGTCCCCGTGCTCTACGTGCCCTCGCCCCTCGCGCCCACGAGCGTGCTGGAGAAGCTCTCCATTCTGGTCGGGCGTGCCAGCTCGCTGGCCGGAGGGGGGCAGGGGCAAAATGGCGGAGGCCACGCTGGAGGCACCCTCTACCGGGATGCCTCGGAGGTGGTCCTCGTCCTAGCCGTGCCCATTTTAACCGCATCAGCTCTCTCGGCAGCGGTGGTCCTGTATGGCAGGCGGAGGTGGTGAGCTGGCGTGCGCAGAGCCCTGGAGGTCCTGGCCGTAGCTGGTCTCACGGCCTTGGCGGCTGCTGAGGCCCTGTTCCTCAGCCCTAGGTGGGTGGCCGTGGTGCTATCGGCCGCGCTGGCCTACGGCTTCATGAGCTCCATCGTGGCCGCGAGGAGGCTCTACTTCCTGGCTGGCGCCACCGCCCACTCCGCCCTCCTGGCAGCCGTGCTAGCGCTCCCCCTGGCCGCCTTCGCTGGCTTCTTAGGCGAGGAGGGCTGGGCTCTGCTCGTGGGCCTCGCGCTCACCTACACGGTCGGCTACATGATCTACCGGGGCGTGGACCCGGACACGGCCACGGCTGTCTTCGTGGCAGCCACGGCCTCCGCCAGCGTGCTGGCCATCTACTACGTGCTGACGCGCTTCCCGCTGGAGGTGGAGCTCTGGGCCATCGTGGTGGGCGACCCACTCCTGGCCAGCCAGCATGAGGCATGGCTGGCTCTGGCCGTGGCCGCCCTCACGACCGCAGGCGTGCTCCTGACCTACAGGGAGCAGGTCTACGTGGGCATAGACCGCGAGTTCGCCCAGCTCTCCGGCATAAGGGTCTGGGCCTACGACCTCCTGGCCTTCACGCTCCTGGCCCTCACGACGGTGGGGCTCATCAAGGTGGTGGGCTTCGTGCTTGAGCACGTGCTCCTCCTCCTGCCAGCCGCCATAGCCACGCGCCTCTCCGAGAGCTCGCGGGACGTGCTGGTGGCCAGCATCTCCGTGAGCGTGCTGGCCTCGCTCGTGGGCCTCTACTTGGCCGTGCTCCTAGATCAATCGCCAGCGGGCGTGGTGGGCCTCCTCCTCTTGGCCATCTACCTGGCCGTCCTAGTCCTCAGGAGGTGAGGAAGCCGTGCCAGCGCGAGGGCGGAAGAGGAGGTTCGGCATCTCCGTGCCAGAGGATCTAGCCAAGGCCTTAGACAGGCTGGCCGAGGCCTTGAGCGCTGACCGCTCCCGGCTGGTGAGCGAGGCCCTGAGGGCCTTCGTGGAGGACCACGAGCACCACCTCGTGCCCCACGAGTGCACGGGCCTCCTCATAGTGGTGGCCGCGCCAGGCCGCTCCAAGGTGCCCTCCCTGCTGGAGGAGTTCAGAGACGTAATCCAGGGCTACAACCATTTCCACACGCGCGGCCTCTGCGTGGAGGTGGTCTTTGTATCAGGCCCCTCGGCCAGGGTGAGCGCTCTCCACGGGGCCGTGCTGAAGGAGCCCGGCTGCTCGGCCAGATACGTGCCAGTTGGCCATTAGCTCGCGAGGGTAATGCTTATCTAGGCCTCCGGCCACATACCGCCAGCCATGTCCGAGATACCGCTCACGCCTGTGGGCCGAGAGGACATCAGGAAGCTAGAGGCAGCCCTGCTCGTGGGCGCCCTCTTCAGGCCGGAGGTCATGGAGGCCCTCAGGGACCCAACCGAGCGCCTCACCTGGATAGACTCCCTGGCCGCTGCGGCCGCCGCCCTCGCCAGGCAGAAGGCTGGCATGACCGTGCGCGAGATAGCGGACGAGGTAGGCCTCAGCGAGGCGGCCATCAGGAGGCACCTGGAGGGCAAGACCAGGGCTGGCGAGCTCGTCATGAAGGTCTACGAGCAGTTCGCCCGCGAGGGCGTGAGGGTCGAGCTGCCCGTGGAGGTCGAGAGGGCCAGGGAGCTGGAGGAGAAGCTGGCCAGGGCCAGGAAGGCCATGGAGGAGGCAGCCAGCGCGCTTGAGGAGGCAGCTAGGAAGCTGAGGGAGGCCATGGAGGGCCTCTGAGGCCGTAAGCCCCATTCTATGCATTTTATAATGTAGCTCAGGGCGGCCAGTAGGAGGGAGGCTCGGAGGAGCGCACCTTATCAGGTGGGTCATCAGCGAAGCGCCACTTGCCGGGCCCGAGGGCCAGCAGGACAAGGCCGAGTGCCTCGCCGAGCTTGTCGTTCAACGGGTCTCCGTCTCAAAGCCCGTGTTCACGAGAGCGGATGTCTCCACGGCCTCACCGCTGAGGCGGCTCCTTATCCTTATCCTCACCCTCACGGCCAATTCTACCGGTCCTCCTGAGCAGGTAGATATGGCCTATGCGCCTCCTCCTGAGCCTGTAGATGTGGCCTATCCGCCCGGCCCTGGGTGTCTCGGGCAAGCCCACGCCCTCGCATGTTAGAGGCCGGGAGAGCCATATATTCCTTCCGCGCGAACTCGCCATGCTTCAGCGCTTGAGGAGCTCCAAGAACTTATCAAGCACAGCGGCTGCCTCGCTCACCCTCGGTCCGCCTCCCTGGGCGAAGAAC
>CAZPDR010000119.1:0-3428 GCA_964585495.1 uncultured Candidatus Bathyarchaeia archaeon | reverse complement strand
GCCCCCCACGTTCATGCCGCATACGTCCTCTGGCCTGACGCCCTCCTCCTGCGCCTTCACGCCCACCTCGTAAACGCACACTAGCTTGGCTCTCTTCTCGCGGCAGATGGTGAAGGCATCGCCCAGGTGGTCGCCGTGGTCGTGGCTCACGCACACCACGTCCACCTGGCCCAGCTCGCCCAGCTTGATGGGGCACTTGGGGTTGCCGGTGATCCACGGGTCTATGGCCACTGTCCTGCCAGCCAGCTCCAGGGTGAAGGCGGCATGGCCTAGCCATCGGATGCGGGCCATCCCGACCACCCCAGGATATCGGTAGGAAGGCTTATAAGGCGAGCGCAAATACTTCTATGGAGGCACGGGGAAGCGGATATATGAGCGAGGAAGTGCGGCCTGACAGGATGGTGGCTCTCTTCGATGAGATATTCGAGTTCGTGTCCTCACATGCCGAGACGCGCGAGGCCACGAGGTTGAGGCTCAGCGAGGGCCTGAGGGAGCGCATGAGGGTGCAGGAGAGCCTGCCGGAGAGCGATGTGGAGGAGTTCCTTCGCATTCGCTTTACCCAGGCTTTCCCACGCACCGCCTCCCTCCACGCGAACAGGCTGGTGGACAAGGTCCGGGAGGCCTTCAGGGCTTGGAAGGAGTATGTCGAGAGCGTGGGCGATTACCTGAAGAGGGCTGGCCTGGATTGGGAGACTGTGGAGGAAGCGGCTAAGGTCTTCCTGGGCGGGCCAGAGGCCATAAGGGCCTTCAAGGCCGAGGAACCGAGCAGGTTCGTGGAGTTCAGCAGGGCCGCCTCCATAGCCTTGGCCATCGCCCATCTCAACATCTACACCATACCCATCTGCCTCAGGTCTGTCTTCCCCTACGTGGACCCAGAGCGGGCGGGGGATTATGTCCGCGAGGCCAGGAGGGCCTTCTACCTCATAGCGCTAGCGCACATCAAGAAGATGTATGACACGGGCTCCTGGGACCACTTCGCCCTCCGCCGCCTGAACCTGGTGAGGAGGCTGATGGAGCTCTGAGCCAGCCCCATCCCGGACCGCTTAAAGCCCGGTGGTGCTGAGAAGGGTCAGCGATGGAAGAGGAGGCCCTGGAGAAATACCTCAAGGCTGGCCAGGTGGCCGCCGAGGTCAGGGAGAGCGTCGTGGACGTGGTAGAGCCAGGCGCCCGCCTGCTCGATATATGCGAGTGGGTAGAGGACCGCATAAGGAAGCTGGGCGCTCAGCCAGCCTTCCCCTGCAACGTATCCGTGGACCAGGTCGCGGCCCACTACACATCCCCGCCAGGGGACGAGAGCGTGGTGCCAGAGGGCTCCCTGGTGAAGGTGGACATAGGCGCCCACGTGGACGGCTACATAGCTGACACCGCCATCACCCTGTGCTTTGACCCGGCCAAGGAGAGGCTGGCCAGGGCAGCCGAGGCAGCCCTCATGGCGGCCCTGAAGGAGCTCCGGCCTGGCCTAGGCATATCGCGTATCTCGTCCGTGATAGAGCGCACCATAAGGGCGCACGGCTGCAAGCCCGTATCGAACCTCACGGGCCATAACATGGCCAGATACACCATCCACGCTGGCATCTCCATACCGAACGTATCTACCTTCAGCCTGAGGAAGCTGAAGCCCGGCGTGGCCTACGCCATAGAGCCCTTCACCACCGAGCCCTGGGCTGCTGGCGTGGTGGTGGAGGCCCCGCAGGTAACCATCTTCAGGTTGGTGAGAACCTCCGTGAAGGACAAGAAGGGGAACAAGCTCCTTAAGGCCATCTACGACAACTTCAGAACGCTCCCCTTTGCCGAGCGCTGGCTCTGGCGCCTGGCCCCAAAAGCCAGCTACGAGGACGTCTGGAGGCGCCTCCTGGCCGATGGGGCCATCATGGGTTACCCGGTCTTTGTGGAGAAATCCGGCTGCCCCGTGGCGCAGTTCGAGCACACCGTGCTGGTGCTAGAGGACAGGTGTATCATAACGACTCTTCCCGAGCAGCCTCAGGTGCCTTCTCCTCCCTGAAGATGGAGGAGATGTAGCGCTCTTTCCCGCACCTGGGGCACTTCCCCGCGGGCTTGAAGATGTAATCCCCCTTCTGGAAGGCCCTTAGCTCCCTGAAGCCGCAGGAGGGGCAGATGAGTTCCGTGGAGACCTCGAAGACCCGGACCAGCGGCACCTCTCTCGCGGCCGCGGCCCTAGACACCGCCCAGGATATGCCCGTCAGCGCCAGGGCGCCCAGGAAGAGGGCCGTGCTGGTGAACTCCTCGCCCTGGACCATGTAGATGATGCCCACGATGAAGAGCGCCAGGGCCACCAAGGTCGTGAAGAAGCTCGCGGCCAAGATGGCTCTCGCGGACACGCCCGCCCACCTCCAGGGCCCTTACTGCCCTATGCCCATGGTGTTCCCCACGCCCACGATTATCACCTTATCGCCCTCCTGGGTTACCTCGGCCAGCAAGGACCTTATGCGCTCTATGGCCACATCCGCTGCCCTCACGAGCTCCTTCCTCAGGGGCGAGATGGCATCGCTAAGCCCCTCCTTCACCAGGACAGCGTAGAAGGGCACCTTGTGCTTGAGGGAGAGCTCCTCCACCTTGAACTTCTCCACGCCGGGGCCACCGATGGCCACGCCCACGCCATCTATGACCTCGCCCGTCCTCTCGCCCTCAAGCTTCGTGGTGGCGTCCACGAAGACCACGGCCTTAACGGCATCGCCCAGCTCCTCCAGGAGCTTCTTCACGGCCTCGCCCGGCTTGCCCACCATGGCCCCAGGCCCCTCGGCCTTCACCACGTAGGCTTCACGGCCATCCAGCTCCACGCGGGCCACGATGGTCTCCTCCACCAGCCGCTCGTAGGGGTGCCCGTGCATGAGCTTCGCGGCCACGAGGGCGCCCACGCCATCCCCTATGGGCTGGCCGTGCCTGAAGGCCATGAGTGCGTCCGCGTAAGCCCGGGCGTTCTTCATGATGAGGGGCATGAGCATCTGGAGCTGGACCACTATGTAGAAGCTGGCCGTCCTCTTCCCGAGCAGGTAGTAGTGCCTCACGAGCTTGTAGAGCGTGTTCAAGGCCAGGGCGGCCTCAAGGAGGCCCTCAAGGTTGCGGACCTCGGCCTCGCTGGCCTCGGGGGCCATGCGCCTCACCTCGTCCAGGAACTTCTGCTTCCTCACGTCCAGGATGCGCTCAAGCTTCCAGACCACGCCAGCCGGGTCCATGCTCTCGGGCTCGATGACGAAGTGCTCTAGGAAGCGGTCCACTTTCTCGGCCAGGCCCTCGCCAGAGCTGAGCTCCTCCAGGGCCTCAAGGGCCATGCTGCGCCCCTTGTCCCTCATGCGCTTCAGCTTGTCCACGGAGGTCCTGACCTGCCTGAGTATCATCCAGAGCTGGATCCTCTGGCCGAAGATGGTGAAGAAGGCCATGGAGGCGAAGATGAAGATGGCGGAGGCTAT
>CAZPDR010000118.1:0-3463 GCA_964585495.1 uncultured Candidatus Bathyarchaeia archaeon | reverse complement strand
CTATGATGCTGTCGCCCACGTAGGACAGGTGGCCTATGTGCGTCCCCTCCATCACGATGCTGTTCTTGATCTCGCAGGCATTCCCGATGCGCACCTCCGCGCCCAGGCTCGTGCAGGGCCTTATGTAGCAGTTGGGCCCCACGTCAGCGCCAGGTCCTATGTAGGCTGGCCCCTCTATGTAGGCGCCTGAGCGCACGCGGGCTCCCTCGGCCACGAAGACAGGGCCGTTCAGCCAGGCGCCAGGCTCGACCTGGCCCATTATGGCGGGCTCCATGCGCTTCAGGGCCCTCTCGTTTGCCTCAAGGAGATCCCAAGGCCTCCCCACGTCCAGCCAGTCCTCCCGCCTCACCTCGGCCACCCGGACCGTGTCGCCCTTGGCCGCGATCTCCTGGAGCGCTGACGTAGCCTCAAGCTCACCGCGCTCTGAGGGCCCCACATCCCCCATGGCCTCAAGGGCCTCGGGCGTGAGCACGTAGATGCCCGCGTTCGCCAGGGGGGGCCCCTCCCAGCTCTTGGGCTTCTCCACGAGCTCCCTGAGCCAGCCATCCTCCGCTCTGACCATGCCGAACTGCTCGGGGTTCTTGACGCGCACCACGCCCATGGTGGCCTCCGGCCTGTGCCTCAGGTGCTCATCTAGGACGGCCCTCACGGCCTCGGGCGTGATGAATAGATCGCCGTAGATGACCAGAGCTCCATCTTCCGTGGCCGCGAGCTCGCTAGCACAGGCTATGGCATCTGCCGTGCCCCTCGGCTCCTCCTGCCGGACGTAGTAGGCCTTGATGCCGAAGGCGCTGCCGTCTCCAAGCCATGCCCTTATGGCTTCCTCCATGTAATTGACTACGAAAACCGCCTCCTTCACGCCCGCGGCCCTCAGGGCCTCAATCGTGTAGCTGAGCATAGGTTTGCCCCCTACCTCAAGCAATACCTTGGGCCGCGTGAGCGTGAGAGGGCGCATCCGCGTTCCCTTGCCAGCCACTAACACGATGGCTAACATCCCCTTCACCCTGCCCTCCTCATGGCCTCCTCCAGGGCCTCCTTCACGAGCTCAAGAGCTCTCCTGGCTATGGCCTTAGCTTGCTCCTCCTTCCTCGCCTCAGCCGTGACACGCACCACGGGCTCTGTGCCAGAGGGGCGCACCAGCACCCAGCCATCCTCCAGTTCAAGCCTCAGGCCATCTATATTCACGAGTTCCCTCACGTGCCCGAAGGCGCTCGGCAGCCTATCCCTGAGGAGGGCTAGCACGCGTGCCTTCAGCTCGTTAGGACAGGGCACCTTCTCCCTCACGACCGGGTAGCGTGGTATGCCGGAGAAGAACTCGGACGGCTTCGCGCTGGTTTCATCTAGTGCCTCTAGGAGGAACAGGGAGGCAGCCACGCCATCTGCTGCCAGGCTGAACTGAGGGCATACCCACGCGCCACAGGGCTCGCCACCGAAGACCGCCTTGTGCCTGGAGACCTCCACGGAGACGGAGACATCACCCACGCGGGTCCTCAGGACATCGCCACCAGCCTCCCTCACCGCCTCCTCCACGCAGCAGGAGGCTTCCACGGTGAGGACGACCAGGCCGCCCCCTCTGGAGCGCACCATGTAGGCCGCGAAGGCAGCCAGAGCCACGTCCAAGGGCACGAAGCGCCCTTTCTCATCTACCACGACCACGCGGTCGCCATCCCCATCGTAAGCGAAGCCCACATCGGCCCCCAGCTCCCTCACGGCTTGGCAGAGGCCCACGACGGTGTCGGGCTTTAGGTCAGGCGATCTAGCGGGGAAGCGGCCATCAGGCACGGCGTTTATCGTATCCACGCGGCAGCCAGCCTGCCTGAAGACCTCGGGCGCTAGAAGGCTTGTTGCCCCACAGCCGGGGTCCAAGACCACGTGCCAAGACCGCCTCAGCTCCACGGAACTCGCTAAGGCCTCGATATAGCTCCGGGAGAGGTCGGAGCGCGTGAGCTTGCCCACGGCATCCCAGGGAGAACGCTTGAAGTTCCCTTCTTTTACGATGGCCTCTAGCTTCTTTTCGTCCTCTGGCCAGAAGGGAGAGCTATCAGACCTGAAGAGCTTGAGCCCATTATATTCAGGAGGGTTATGGGAAGCAGTTATCATGCAGCCCGCCCTGGCCCTGAGCTCGCGGGTGAGGAAGGCCAGGGCGCCGGTGGGGAGGAGGCCCAGGTCCAAGACATCGCCACCGCAGGCCATCACGCCCGAGGCGAAGGCCATGGCTATCACGTGGCCTGTGGTCCGGGCATCACGAGCCAGCGAGTAAGCCCCACCGCCCTTGAGGCTGGCCAGGGCCATGCCCACCCTGAGGGCCAGCTCTGGCGTGAGGTCCTCGTTTACCACCCCCCTTATGCCCGAGGTGCCGAAGAGCCTCAAGGTCGCTCCCTTTCCTACGGGCACGCACAGCTTAAAAGGCATGGCCATAACCTTTAAGGCACCTAGCACCGGGTGCCCTAGGCATGACCCCGGAGGAGAAGAAGGCCCACGTGATCATGGAGATAAGGGGTTACAAGGAGGAGGGCACGGAGATCCTAGAGGAGCCTAAGGAGCTGAAGGGGAGAACGCTCATCAGAGCGCGGGACAAGGACGGGGGGCTCGTGCTCTTCCTCTGCATCTCGGCCAGCGTGAACGTCTCGGCCAAGCACATCGCCGCCTTCGAGGAGCTCCTCCGCGAGCGCGGGGCCAAGAGGGGCATCGTGATCGCGAGGGGGAGGTATGTCAAGGAGGCCAGGGCGAGGGCCAGGAGGGCCAGGGATGTGCACATAGAACTCATCCCGAGGGAGTTCCCGTCCTTCAACATCTTCAAGCACCAGGAATACTATGGCGTAGAGCCGTTCAGGATCCTCACGCCCGAGGAGGCCAAGGCCGTGCTAGAGCGCTACCGCGTGAAGCCCTGGCAGCTGCCCTGGATAAGGGCCTCCGACCCAGCCGTGATAGCCATAGGCGCTAGGCCCGGCGACGTAGTGGAGATAAAAAGGAGAAGCGAGACCGCGGGCGAGGTCGTCGTCTACCGCTACGTCGTCGAGGGCTAGAGGTGGACCTCGAACATGATGTTCTTCACCAGGCTCTTGTAGCGGTTCCTTATCGTTACCTCTGTTACCCGGGCGAGCTCCGCTATCTCCCGCTGGGTCTTCCGCTCGCCCGTGAGGACGGAGGCCACGTAAACTGCCGCGGCTGCTATGCCCATCGGGCCACGCCCGCTCGTCAGCCTGAGCTGGCTCGCGTATTCGAGCGTCTTGTAGGCGATTTCCTCTGCCTCGCTCCTCATGCGGAGGCGGCTGAGGAGGCGGGCCACGTAATCCTTGGGCGTGAGAGGAGGCACGAAGATCTTCAGCTCGTTCACGAGGAAGCGGAAGCTCCGGCCTATCTCCTTCTTGTTCATGCCTGCCGCATCGGCTATCTCGTCGAGCGTCCGGACGTGGCCACAGGTGCGGCAGGCTATGTAGAGCGTGGCCGCGGCCATGCTCTG
>CAZPDR010000117.1:0-3508 GCA_964585495.1 uncultured Candidatus Bathyarchaeia archaeon | reverse complement strand
CGTCTTCATGGGCACTCAGCTCCGCGTGGCCGATGTGGAGCGCCAGGGCATATCGGCTCTCACGCTTGAGGACGTGAGGACAGCCGCGCTGGTGGGGGCGAAGATCAAGCTCGTGGCCAGGGTGGAGAGGGAGGGCGGGCGCGTGAGGGCGAGCGTGAGGCCAGAGAGGGTGCTCCTCACGGACCCGCTGGCCCACGTGGACGGCGTGCTGAACGCGCTCATCTTCACCACCGACACGCTGGGCGACCTCATGCTCGTGGGCGCGGGCGCTGGGCCAAGGCCAGCCGGGCAGGCCATCCTCTCGGACCTCCTGTGGATACATGCCTACCTCTCGGGCGAGCCGGGGAAGGCACCTCCCACCCTCTTCCCCTAAGGGAAGGGCTAGGGGAGGGAGAGGGCGCTTGGGCGATCGCTTCGGGCGCCTCCTGCTGGTGGACCTGAGCAAGCAGGCCCATGAGGTGCTTGAGGTAGGCGGGGAGGTCATCAGGGCCTTCTTGGGCGGGAAGGGGTTAGGGGCCTACCTGCTCTACAAGCTCCTGAAGCCCAAGGCCGACCCCCTGGGGCCGGAGAACGTGCTCATGTTCCTCACCGGGCCGCTCACGGGCACGGGCTACCCGACGGCTGGCCGCGTGGTCGTGGTGGCCAAATCGCCTCTCACGGGCCTCTTCCTCGACTCCTATGCTGGTGGCTGGTTCGGGCCGGAGCTGAGGCGCCTGGGCTACGATGGCCTAATCATAACGGGCCGTGCTGAGGAGCCCACCTACCTGTGGCTCTCGGAGAAAGGCCCAGAGCTCCGGGATGCCTCCCACATCTGGGGCCAGCTCACGGGCCGGACGGTCGAGCTGGTGAGGGCCGAGACGGACGGGAGGGCGCACGTGGCCGCCATAGGCCCGGCTGGCGAGAACCTGGTGCGCTTCGCGGCCATAGTGTTCGATAGGGACGAGGATCCCTGGCGCTCGGGCGTGGCCGGCCGTGGTGGGGCGGGGGCCGTGATGGGCTCCAAGCTCCTGAAGGCCATAGCCGTCCGGGCCAGGAGGGGGCGCGTGCCCGTCCGCGATCAGGGGGCCTTCCGGGAGCTCCTGGGGCGCCTGTATGAGAAGATGAAGGGAAGCCCCTTCTACTACATCCGCCGGGCCGTGGGCACCTCCTACTGGCTGGAGCCCATGAACAGGCTGGGCTTCCTGCCCACGCGCAACTTCACCTCCGGCTTCATAGAGGACCACTACCGCCTCACGGGCTCCTACCTGAGGGCGCACGTGCGGAAGGACACGGCCTGCCCCTACTGCCCCATGGGCTGCGGCAAGGTCGTGGAGGTGCCGGAGGGGGCCGTGAAGGTCGAGTATGAGATACTGGCCATGATGGGCGCCAACGATGGCATAAGAGATGCGCTTGAGGTAGCCAGATCCGCCAAGCTGGCCACGGAGCTGGGCCTGGACGGCATCTCGGCTGGCGTGGTGGTGGGCTTCGCCATGGAGGCTGGCCGGAGGGGCCTGCTGGAGGACGTGCCCGACTTCGGGGATGCGGAGGGGCAGAGGGAGCTCCTGAGGAAGATAGCCTACCGGGAGGGCGTGGGCGACCTGCTGGCCGAGGGCGTGAGACGTGCTGCCGAGGTGCTTGGCCCCGAGGCCGAGGAGCTGGCCGTGCACGTGAAGGGCCTTGAGCTGCCGGGCTACGACCCAAGGGCCTCCTGGGGCATGGCCCTCGCTTACGCCACGGCCGACCGAGGAGGCTGCCACCAGAGGGCCTGGACCGTCCGGGCGGAGATAGATGGGCGCCTCAAGCGCTTCTCCACGGAAGGCCTGGCGGAGTTCGTGAAGGCAGTTCAGGATGAGAGGGCTGCTGCCTTCTCCCTCATAGTTTGCGATTTCGCCCCTCTGGGCGTGGAGGACTTCATAGCTGGCCTGGAGGTCGCTGCGGGCCTGGAATACGGCGTGGAGGAATACCTGCGCGTGGGCGAGCGGATCTGGAACCTCACGCGCCTCCTCAACATCAGGGAAGCAGGCATATCACGGGCCGATGACACCCTGCCCCCGCGCGTGTTCGAGGAGCCCTTGCCCATGCCCGATGGCCGTGGGGCGCGGATAGGAAGGGAGACGCTGGCATCCCTCTTGGACGAGTATTACGCGCTGAGGGGCTGGGATGAGCAGGGGAGGCCCACGCCGGAGAAGCTGGAGGAGCTGGGCCTGGACGAGCTGCTTTGAGCCTCCCGCTCGGCTTCCTCCTTTTTTGAGGAAAGCCTAATAGCCGCGAGCCCGCCCCTCCTCCCGGCCTCCGGGCCCGTGATTAGCGAAGGCTGAGCTGCGAGAGGTGAGCGAGACCGGGCCATGAGGCCCGGAGCTCCCGAGAAGGCCTGTGATGAAAGTGGCCGTAGCGGAGAGGTGAAGACTCTTCTCTTCGCTGAGGCCCCGGGCGGGTGCTCCTGGCTGCTCAGAGCCAAAGCCATACCAGCCATATCGGGGGCCAGTAGAACCAGTATGGTATCCAGGGCCAGAACCACCAGCTCCACCAAGGCGGGAACGTGGGCGGGTAGAAACCAGGGCCATACGACCTAGGCCTAAAGGCCGGGCAGGCAGTTCCCTCTGGGTCCACCTCGATGCCCCTGAGCATGCACTTGCCGTCCACGAAGAACGCGCAATCCCCATGTCGGGCCGAGGCTGCCCGAGGAGACCACATGCCTACGTGTGGCATGGCACGAAAATATTTAAGCATTCCCCTAGCAGGACGCGCGTAGTAAAGCATGCCCACGAGCTCCTGGGACAGGCCATCAAGGACCATCATAAGTGCCTTGTTCGCAGAGCAGCTCAGGGAGGCAGAGCCCTATCTACCTTATCAGCCCTTACTCCCCTCAAGCGATAAATAGGCGTGCTAGCCTCGCCCGTGGAGGGCCGAGGGCAGATGGCGGCCCCGGGAGCAGGCGGTGCCATACTCATCAGGAACGGCATCGTGTTCGACCCCATGAACGGCATAGATGGCGAGCGCATGGACATAGCCATCCGGGATGGCAAGATCGTGGAGGACGTGCCGGAGAAGGAGGCCTACGTGATAGATGCCTCCGGCATGATGGTCATGCCAGGCGGCGTGGACATCCACGCGCACATAGCTGGGCCAGAGGTGAACTCCGGCCGCCTCCTCAGGCCCGAGGACCACTTCGTGGACGTGGAGCCCAAGACGGCCGTAACACGCGCTGGCGTAGGACGCTCCGTGCCGAGCACCTGGACCACGGGCTACCGCTACGCGCGGATGGGCTGGACCTACGTGAGCAACCCGAGCATGCCGCCCCTTGAGGCCCGCCACACGCACGAGGAGCTCAACGACACGCCCATCATAGACAAGACCACCTACCCCCTGCTGGGCGACTGCTGGTTTGTGATGGAGTTCCTGGCCGCTGGCATGGTGGAGGAGTGCGCTGCCTACGTGGCCTGGATGCTCTGGGCCACGAAGGGCTACGCCATCAAGCTCGTGAACCCGGGCGGCCTGGAGTGCTGGGGCTTCGGCCACAACGTGGAGA
>CAZPDR010000116.1:0-3508 GCA_964585495.1 uncultured Candidatus Bathyarchaeia archaeon | reverse complement strand
ACACCCGGTATGGCCCGAGGGCGCAGGAGCCGCAGAGGCCCATGCCGCACTTCACCAGGCGCTCAAGGCTGAGTTGGACATCCCTCAGGCGGGCCTCAAGGGCCATTTCGAGCAGGCGGACCAGCATGGGCTCGCGGCCGCAGGCGTAGAGGGCGTCAAAGGCCCCTCCGGCTAGGAGGCGTTCTGCCAGCTCGGTGGCCAGGCCCCTGAAGCCCATGGATCCGTCCTCCGTGGCCACCTGGACGCCATCGGGCCCGAGGAGCTCCCGAGCCTGCCCCAGGAAGAAGAGCTCCTCGCGCGTCCTCGCGGCCATGAGGAAGACGGGCCTCACGCCGGAGGCCAGGAGGCGCTCTGCCAGGGGCATGATGGGAGCAGCGCCCGTGCCAGCACCGACCAGCAGGGGCTTCCGCACGCCTGGCCTGGGCCTGAAGCCGCGGCCGAATGGCCCCCTTAGGCCCAGGGGGGCGCCCGGCCTCATGGCCACGAGCTCGCGCGTGGTAGGCCCAACGGCCCGCACGGTTATGCTGGCCAGCCCGTCGGGCCCCATGGCCGAGAGGCTCATGGGCACCTCCTCGTGGCCCGGCACGTAGACCATCACGAACTGCCCGGGCTGGGCGGAGGCGCACAGCTCATCGCGGAACCAGATGGTCGCGACCTCACGGCCATGCCTGGCCACCTCCAGCACGCGCACCTGCCTCAGGCGCCCCGGCCTCACGCCACCTGCCCCACCACGCTGCCTGAGGCCTAGACCACAAATAAGGCCCTTGAGGAGGACATGCCGAGGTGCGCTGAGCTTGCCTGAGCCAGACCTGAGCGTGGAACTCCCCGGCCTGAGGCTGCGCAACCCAGTCATGCTGGCGGCCGGCATCTTGGGCCTGACCGCCGCCACGCTCAAGCGGGCCTACGAGGCTGGCGCGGGAGCGGTGGTAACGAAGTCCATAGGCCCTGAGCCGCGCGCTGGCTTCAGCACGCCCATCTTGGTCGAGCTTGAGTGCGGCCTCCTGAACGCGGTTGGCCTCTCTAACCCGGGCGCGGAGCACTTTGCCCGGGAACTCCAGGCCCTGAGGGCCGAGGGGGTGCCCGTGGTAGCGAGCGCCTTCGCCTTCAGGGCCGAGGACTACGCGCGTGTGGCGGCCAAGCTGGCCGAGGCAGGCGCCCTGGCCCTGGAGCTGAACGTGAGCTGCCCCCACGTGTCGGGCGTGCGTGAGATAGGCTCGCGGCCTGAGCTCGTGGAGGCTGTGGTGAGGGCCGTGAAGGACGAGGTGCCGGATAAGCCGGTCTTCGTGAAGCTGAGCCCCAACGTGGCCGACATCGCGGCCATAGGGCTCGCGGCCGAGCGTGCTGGCGCGGATGGCGTGGTGGCCATCAACACCGTCCGAGCCCTGGCCATAGACGTGGAGTTCCGCAGGCCCGTGCTGGCGGCTGGCTTCGGCGGCCTCTCCGGGCCAGCCATCAAGCCCATAGCGGTCAGGGCGGTGGCCGAGCTCTACACGGCCCTGGACGTGCCCGTGATAGGCTGCGGTGGCGTGATGGGCTGGCGCGATGCCGCCGAGCTCATCTTGGCCGGTGCCTCGGCCGTGCAGGTGGGCTCGGCCATCTACTACCGCGGCCTGGGCGTTTTCCGCGCCATCACGAGCGGGCTGGCGGCCTACATGGAGCGCATGGGCTACTCGCGCGTGGCGGACATGGTGGGCGATGGCCTGAAGGGGCTAGCGGGCCGTGCTGGGGAAGGCGGGCGCTGAGGCGCTGCCACAAGGATTATATATAGCCATGCTCGTCCTCTGGAGGGCCAAGAGGTAAGATGATGAGCGGGCGAGCGGCTGAAATAGTGATATGCCCATTTGGCATATTGGCCTTCGAGAGGGATGGCGAGCTAGTGCGGCATGCCCTCTTCCCCAGGGACCCGAAGCTCGCGGCCAAGAAGCTCCTGACCCTCATGGACGGCAGGCTCACCCGCGAGCTGAGGGGGCTCCTTAGGGCCCTGGCAGGCGAGGGCTTCGAGATCTTCTACTTCGAGAACCCAGACCTGGCCAAGAACGTGGCCGAGGAGCTCGGCCTCAGCACCTCAGCCGAGGCCCCCCTTAAGGCCGCGAGCACCGTGAGGGCCGACCTGCCCGGCTTCGCGGCCAAGCTGGGCTTTGCCGAGCAGGAGGAGGACCTCTACGCCTGGATTCACGATGTGAGCATGGAACTCACCCGGGCGCTCGTGAGGCGCTCGCTTGAGAGGCGCGACCTCGTGGTGGCCCAGGCCATCAACATGATAGATGACATAGACCGCATCCTCAACCTCATGGCCAGCAGGATAAGGGAGTGGTATAACATACACTTCCCGGAGCTGAACAGGCTGGTGGAGGAGCACGAGCGCTTCATAAGGCTCGTGAGGGAGCTCGGCCACCGGGAGAACTTCACGGTCGATAGGCTGGTGAAGCTCGGCCTGCCGAAGGACAAGGCCCGCAAGATAGCCGAGGCCGCTGCCAATTCCGTGGGCGCTGACCTGAGGGAGGAGGACCTAGAGCGCATGCGCGAGGCCTGCGCCCGGGCGCTGGAGCTCTACGCCATGAGGCGCTCCCTAGAGCGCTACATAGATGCCGTGATGGAGGAGATAGCCCCCAACCTGAAGGCCGTGGCAGGCCCTCTCCTGGGCGCCAGGCTCATCTCCCTGGCTGGCGGCCTGGAGAAGCTCGCCAAGCTCCCCTCCAGCACCGTCCAGGTGCTAGGGGCCGAGAAGGCCCTCTTCAGGGCGCTGAGGACGGGCGCCAAGCCGCCCAAGCATGGCGTCATCTTCCAGCACTACTACGTGAAGGGGTCCAAGAGGTGGCAGAGGGGCAAGATAGCCCGCGCCCTCGCTGGCAAGATATCCATCGCGGCCCGCATAGATGCCTACAGCGGCCGCTACGTGGGCGATGAACTCAAGGCGGACCTGGACAAGCGCGTCCAGGAGATAAGGGAGAAATACCCCACGCCGCCTAGGAAGCCCGTGAGGGTGCGCAAGAGGGTGCGTAGGAGGGTGAGGAAGGGTGCCGGTAGAAGTTGAGGAGCATGAGGAGTTCAAGGGCGTCTTCTGGCTGGTCTTCGAGGACGGGAGCCGCAAGCTGGCCACGCGCAACCTGGCGCCAGGCAGGAGCGTCTACGGCGAGCGCCTCATCCGCGTGGGCGAGGAGGAGTATCGGCTCTGGGACGCCTACAGGAGCAAGCTGGCGGCCTCCATCCTGAAGGGCGTGGAGGTAATGCCCATCGGGCCAGGCGACAGGGTGCTCTACCTCGGCGCTGCCTCCGGGACCACGGCCTCGCACGTCTCGGACATAGTGGGGCCAGAGGGGCACGTCTACTGCGTGGAGTTCGCGCCCCGCGTGATCCAGGACCTGTTGAACAACGTCTGCGCCTACAGGCCCAACATGTCGCCCATCCTGGCCGACGCCAGGCTGCCGCACCTATACGCTCACCTCGTGGAGGAGGTGGACGTGATCTACTGCGACATAGCCCAGCCCGAGCAGGCGAAGGTGCTGGC
>CAZPDR010000115.1:0-3529 GCA_964585495.1 uncultured Candidatus Bathyarchaeia archaeon | reverse complement strand
GCCGCCGTCTGGCCCACGGCCTCTATGTCTATGCCCTTCACCAGCACGTCCTCCTTCTGGACCTCCACTTTCACGCCGGGCATGATCTTGGCCACGCGAGGCGCCCTCTCGCCCAGGAAGTTCCTTATGACAACCTTATCGCCCTCCACGCTCACCTGGATGGGGAAGTGCGTGAAGATTATCTTCATCTTGTAGGTGAAGCCCTTGGTAACGCCCGTTATCATGTTCCTTATGTGGGATGCCACCGTGCCTATCATGGCCCTCTCGCGCTTCTTGGGCCAGAAGGCCTCCACGATTACCTTGCCATCCTCAAGCCTTATCCCCACGGGCGCGTGGGAGAAATCGCGCTCAAGCTGGCCGAGAGGCCCCCTCACCCGGACGACCTTGCCTTCTACCTCGACCTCCACGCCCTCTGGGATCTCGACCACCCGGAACTCCCGGTAGACCAAGGCCAGATGCCACCTCCCTCCGCGGGCCTAATACACATAGGCCACCAGGCGGCCTCCTATGCCACGCCTCTTCGCCTCGTGGTGGGACATCACGCCCTCGGGCGTGGAGACTATGAGGATGCCTATGTCCCTGGCTGGCAGGAAGCGCTTCTCCCACTCCTCGAACTCGTCCTTGCGCACGGGGAAGCGGGGCTTGATGGCACCGCACTTGTTGATGCGCCCCAGGAGCTGGACCCTGAACTTGCCAGCACGGCCGTCATCTATGTATTCGAACTCGCCGATGTAGCCATACTTCTGCATGACCTTCAGTATGGCGCCAAGCAGCTTGGAGGCTGGGCAGATGACGACCTCCTTCTTGCGCACCATCTCCGCGTTCTTGATGGCCGTGAGGCCGTTGGCCACGGGGTCGAGCATCACCATGGCCGCCACCTTGCTGGAGCGGCAATACGCGGGTATTTAAGCTCTCCCGCTGGAGATGTTGGTGGACGGTAGGCCATAAAAGGACAGGAGGTGCCTGCCCTCGGCCCTCCCTCAGCGGGAGGAGAGGTAGGCCCTTATGCGCTCCATGGCCTCCTCCACGAGCTCCGGCGTCTCCACCACGGGGGCGAAGGCCAGCCTCAGCCAGCCCTCCATGCCGAAGTCCTTGCCGGGCGCCAGGGCGACTTGGACCTCGTTCAGGAGCTCCCGGCAGAAGACCTTGGAGCGCGGCTCGTAGGCTGAGGCATCGAAGAAGACGTAGAAGCCACCCTGGGGCTCAAGGGGCACGGCCTTCGGCATGGCCTCCTCTAGGGCCTTGAGGGTGAGCCCCGCTACCCGCGCGTATTTCTTCCTCCCTGCATCGTAGTAGGCCCGGATGGCCCTCAGGCGCTCCTCCGTGGCCAGGGCCCTTGTGATGGCCTTCTGGGCCAGGCCGCTCGGGCAGAGCACGCGGGCCTGCTCGATGGCGTTCACCACCGACACCAGCTCTGGCTCGGCTATGGCGTAGGCTAGGCGCCAGCCTGGGGTGCGGAGCTCCTTGGAGAACGTGCACATCAGTATCTCGTTCGGCCTCCTGGGGCGCGAGAAGTAGCGCGGCTCCTCCCCGAAGCAGTAGGCCCGGTAGGCCAGGTCGAGCATGACCCAGATGCCCTTCTCCTCGGCCACGTCTAGCACGCCCTCGTAGATCTCATCGGGCATCACCATGCTGTCCGGGTTCCCTGGCGATGTTATGATGAGGAGGCGGGTGCGATCCGTGATGTAATCGGCCAGCTCGCCCGGGTCGGGCGCATACTCGTGGTCCTTTATCACCGGCCACCAGCGGATGCGCACCTTCAGCAGGCCCTCTATCTCGGCCTGCCGCTTGTAGTTCAGATATCCTGGCGCGGTCAGCAGGAGCTCATCGCCAGGGTCCATGCAGGCCATCATGAAGGCGGCCGTGAGCTCCGTGCTGCCAGCACCGGCTATGATGGCGTCCTCGCTCTCGCGCACCTCCCGGCCCCAGACCGAGCGCTCGTAGCGGGCCACGGCCTCAAGGAAATCCGGGTCGCCCTTGGTGGGCGTGTAGCGGGCCGCCAGGTTGAAGGCCGCCTCGTCCTCGACCAGCTCGCGCAGGGCCTCCCTCAGCACGGGCGGCGGAGGGTCCTGGGGCCAGCCGCCAGCCAGGTAGATGAGCTTCCTCGGATACTTCTCCGGGTGCTTCTCGAAGTCCGCCACCACGCTCATTATCTCCCTGATGGCGCTCGGGTTCTCGACAGCGTATCTGCCCACCTCAGATATGTGGGGCAGCCCTCCTCACCGGGTGGTAAGGAGCCGCGTTTAAAATTAACCTATTCCTTCCCCGCCTCCTTTGATGTCAGCTTGGCCTTCAGCCGGTAGCGCACGTATTTGTCCTCGGGTGAGAACCTGGGCGGGTGTGGCACCCTCACCTCGGCTCCGCAGACGGGGCACCTGTCCTGCCTGAGCGTGTAGCGGCCGCAGTTCACGCACCTGCGCATCAGCCACCTCACTTCTTCTCCCTCTCGAAGGAGGCCTGGCCTCCCAGCTCCTCCATCACGGCCAGAGCGCGGTCCACCACGGCCTTCAGGGCCTTCTCGGCCACCTTGTAATCGCCAGCCACCACCTCCACCCGGTATTTCGGAGCTCCTATGGAGTAGATCCTGGTCCTCGCCCCCGGCGGGCAGGCGGCCTCGGCCTCAAGGAGGGCCTTCCTTATGCGCTCTACGCCATCTGGTGCGAGGGAGGTGAGGGTGAGCACGCCCGAGATCTTCACCTCCCTCTTCCTTATGCGCTCGCTGGCCACCTCCGCCACGGCCTTGGCTACGTGCTCTGGCACGCCCAGCTCAAGCAGGAGCCTTGGGCCTTCCTCTGCCACCGCCTCTAGGCCAGCTAAGGCGTCCCCGAACTCCTTGGCCAGCTTGGGCCAGACGGCCAATACCACCTCCTCCACAGGCACCTCAAGCCTCGTGGCCGCGGAGGAGAGGAGGCTGAGAGCCCTCCTGTTGCGCTTCCACTGAAGGAACTTCTGCCTCCGCTCATACTCGCTCACGCGCCTGAGGGAGAGGTCTATGTGCCCCTTCCTGGGGTTCACGCGGATCACGCGCAGCACGACCTTCTGGCCCTCGCGCACCCAATCGCGTATGTTGCGCACCCAGCGGGAGGATATCTCGGAGATGTGCAGCAGGCCCTCCTTGTTGTCATACTCGTCCAGGAGCACGTAGGCGCCGTAATCGGTGATGCGGTCCACCGTGGCCACCACGAGCTCCCCCACGCGCGGCCACTCCCGCTTCCTCAGCACGTGCAGGGCACCTCACCTCCTCCCTCCGGTTCTCAGCGCCTCCTTAGGGCCTCATCTGGGTCGTAGGGCGTCTTGCCCGGGTTGAAGTAGTCTATCTCCTCTAGGAACTCGTAGGTGAAGCCCAGCCCCCTTATGTCGTTCAGCACATCGTGCACGTAGTCCGTGTGGGCAGCGTATGATATGTCCAAGACGCCCTTGCCTCCCGCGTGCGAGATGAGCTCCACCATCACCCGGCCGTAGTCGCGCTCCTCAAGCACGATGGTTATGGAGGCCGTGCTGCTCGTCCTGAAGAAGAACTTCTCGCCCA
>CAZPDR010000114.1:0-3542 GCA_964585495.1 uncultured Candidatus Bathyarchaeia archaeon | reverse complement strand
GCCTACGTGGTCATCAAGAACGGCCAGCTCATCTGCGGCGTGATCGACAAGAACGCCATAGGCGCCGAGCAGACGGAGGGCCTCCTCCACAGGCTCGTGAAGGACTACGGCACGGACTTCGCCCGCGACTTCCTGAACCGCCTCTGCCGCATGCTGAACGTCTTCGGCACCATGAAGGGCTTCACGTATGGCTATGACGAGCTCAAGCTGCCGGACGAGGTCATGGAGAAGGTGAGGGAGGTGCTGAGGAAGGCCGAGGAGCGCGTGCAGGAGTTCATCGAGCGATACAGGCGCGGCACCCTCAAGCCCCTCCCGGGCATGACGCTTGAGGAGACGCTGGAGAACTACATCATGGATGCCCTCTCCAGGGCACGCGATGAGGCTGGCAAGGTGGCGGGCGCCTATTTCCACATGGACAACGCGGGCCTCATCATGACGGCCACGGGCGCGAGGGGGAGCCCGCTCAACATCACGCAGATCGCGGCCACCGTGGGCCAGGCGTCCGTGAGAGGGCGCCGCATCATGCGCGGCTACATGAACCGCACCCTCCCGCACTTCAAGCCAGGCGATGTCTCGCCCAAGGCCCGCGGCTTCGTTTACTCCTGCTTCAGGGACGGTCTGAACCCGACCGAGTTCTTCTTCCACGCCATGGGCGGTCGTGACGGCCTGGTGGACACGGCCGTCCGCACCCAGCAGAGCGGCTACATGCAGCGTCGCCTCATCCACGCCCTTGAGCACCTGAAGGTCGAGTATGATGGCACGGTGCGCACGCCCACGGGCAAGATCGTGCAGTTCAGGTATGGCGAGGATGGCGTGGACCCGAGCAAGAGCGACCACGGGAAGGCGGTGAACGTGGCCCGCCTCATCGAGCAGGTGAGGCTTGAGCTGGGCGTGGGGGAGCCAGCGCCCGAGGACTACATAGAGGCCAGGCTGGCGGAGGCAGCCGAGGAGCTCACGCCCGCCATCGTGAGGGAGCTCCGGGAGGGGCTGAGGAAGGCTGGCCTGAGCAGGGAGGGCGTGGACAGGGCGGTGGAGCTCGCCATAGTGAGGTATAGGCGTGCCCTCGTGGAGCCGGGCGAGGCCGTGGGCGTGGTGGCCGCCCAGTCCATAGGCGAGCCCGGCACGCAGATGACGCTCAGGACCTTCCACTACGCTGGCGTGAGGGAGATGAACGTAACGCTAGGCCTGCCCAGGCTCATCGAGATAGTGGACGCCCGCAGGACGCCCAGCACGCCCATCATGGAGATAAGGCTGGACGAGGAGCACCGCGCGTCCAAGGAGAAGGCGGAGGAGCTGGCCAGGCGGATCGTGCACACCACGGTGGAGACGGTGGCCACCAACATCTACAGGGACGAGCTGAGGGAGTGCGTGGTCATCGAGCTGGACAAGGACATGATGGAGGACAGGGAGGTCTCCGTGGAGGACGTGGTCCTGGCCATAGAGAAGAGCCTGAAGTGCGATGTGAAGGCAGAGGGCCTGACGCTCTACGTGAAGCCCAGGGGCGAGGACGAGAAACGCCTCAAGGCCCTCAGGCGCCTGGTGGACAAGCTGCCCTCCGTGCACATCAAGGGCATCCCGGGCATCAAGAGGGTCAGGGTGGACTGGGATGAGCTGGAGCGCGAGTGGCTCATCCGCACGGACGGCTCAAACCTGCGCGATGTGCTGGACGTGCCAGGCGTGGACCCGACCCGCACGACCACGAACAACATCCACGAGATCGCGACCGTCTTGGGCATAGAGGCCGCCAGGAAGGCCATCATAAGGGAGGCCAAGGGCGTGCTGGACGAGCAGGGCCTGGACGTGGACATAAGGCACATCATGCTCGTGGCGGACATCATGACGAACACGGGCACGGTGAGGCAAATCGGGCGCCATGGCGTGGCTGGCGAGAAGGAGAGCGTCCTGGCCCGGGCTGCCTTCGAGACGCCCATCGTGAACCTGGTCCGCGCTGCCGTGAGGGGCGAGGTTGACGAGCTGAAGGGCGTAACGGAGAACATACTTATAGGCCAGCCCATCCCGGTGGGCACGGGCGCGGTCTCCCTCTTCATGAACCTCGGCATGACAGGGGGGTCGGGTGAGTGAGCGAGCGCAGGATACCGCCAGCGGAGCTGGCGAAGGCGATAAGCATGGCCGTCCGCACAGGCAAGGTGCTGCTGGGCTCGAAGAGCACCATCAAGGCCGCCAAGCTTGGGAAGGCGAGGCTCATCGTGGTGGCCGAGAACTGCCCAGCCCACATAAGGGCCGACATCGAGTATTACGCCCGCCTCTCGGGCATACCGGTCGTGGAGTTCGGGGGCTCCAGCTGGGACCTAGGACAGGTGTGTGGCCGCCCGCACATGGTGGCCGCCCTCACCATCAAGGACCCAGGTTTATCAAGGATACTTGAGCTGGTGGAGGGGCGGAGGGGAGAGGAGGTTGCCTGACCCCGGTCGGCCTCGGGTGAGGCTCACGGCCAAGGAGATGGGCCTAATCGCGCTCTTCCAGACCTTCACGGGCGCCTCCGTGGAGGACTGCATCATAGATGACAAGAACGACCGCATCATCTTCGTGGTGAAGCAGGGGAACGTGGGCCTCGCCATAGGCCGAGGGGGCAAGAGGATAAAGATGCTGGAGCGCCTGCTGAGGAAGAGGCTTGAGGTCGTGGAATACGTGGACGACGCCAGGGAGTTCCTCATAAACGCCCTGAGGCCCGTGAGGGTGCAGGGCTTCAGGCTGACCGAGAAGCCCGATGGGCGCCGCATAGCCGTCATAACCGTGGACCCGCGCGATAAGGCGAGGGCCATAGGGAAGAACGGCCGAAATGCCGAGAAGCTCCGCCTCCTGGCCAAGAAATACTTCGATATCGACAACGTGGTCATCGTCTAGGCGAGCCCGTGGCCGGTGGGCGCCCTCTCCTCCCCGGCAGCCATGTTCTTAAAGGATAAAAAGCCCTGCCCGCGTGGGTAGGATGCTGAGGAGGAGGGAGGGAAGTGGCTGGCTCCAAATCGCCCAGGGGGGAGTTCGCGGCCAGGAAGCTTAGGCTGAAGCGTAAGAAGTTCAGGTGGAGCGAGTATTACTATAGGCGCCGGATGCTGCGCATCAAGGAGAAGTTCGACCCCATGGGCGGAGCTCCCATGGCCCGCGGCATCGTGCTGGAGAAGGTGGGCGTGGAGAGCCGACAGCCCAACTCGGCCATCCGCAAGTGCGTTCGCGTCCAGCTCGTGAAGACGGGCAAGGTGGTAACGGCCTTCCTGCCCGGCGATGGAGCCCTGAACGTGGTGGACGAGCACGACGAGGTCATCATAGTGGGCATAGGCGGCACGCGCGGCCGCTCCATGGGCGACATCCCGGGCGTGAAGTATAAGGTCATCATGGTGAACGGCGTCCCGCTCAAGGACCTGGTAACGGGCAAGCGGGAGAAGCCCATGAGGTGATGTGGGCATGAGCAGGCGCGGCACGGGCATAACGGCTCGGGAGCTCCGGGCCAGCGGGCTAGAGCCCATGCCGGAGGAAGGCGAGATCAAGCTCTTCGGGAAGTGGAGCTTCAGGGGCGTGGAGGTCCG
>CAZPDR010000113.1:0-3564 GCA_964585495.1 uncultured Candidatus Bathyarchaeia archaeon | reverse complement strand
CATGTTCACGGAGGGGGGCGCCCTGGCCTATGGCGTGGTCGGGAGCACCATGGATGCCGTGAGAGAGGATGGCCTCTCCACCCAGCCCTACAAGATAGCGGGTGAGGGCGACCCGCGCTCCCTGCTCCACCTCCTGAGCGTGGTCCTTGGGCTGAGGAACGTGAGGCCAGGCCCCTGCCTCTACGCCACGCTTGTCAAGATGGCCTACGCGGCATCGAGGGAGAGGGAGGTGGTCGAGAGAGTGGCTGGGGAGTTCCTCAAGATGCGCGAGAGGGTGAAGAAGGCAAGGGACATAGCTAAGGCCTTGGCCAACGTGGCTGGGCGGGCCAGGGCTGGCGTGCTGGTCATCAGGGCTGATGACGCTGGCCTCCTGAGGGAGCTCTTCGCCAGGGCCATGGCCACAAGGGCTGGGGATGAGGACGAGAAGGACCTCTACGGGCGCCTGGCCGATTGGGCCCTGGAGCTAGGCCATAAGATGCCCATTTGGGATGTCTTCCAAGTGGCGAAGTTCTTGGGAGGTGGTGCGATGTGAGGGTCCCAGAACTCAGGATAGGCATCCTCCTGAAGGCCAGAACCTTCCTCAGCGTGGCCTCGGGCAGGGAGGGCTTCCCCGCGGACGCCGTGCTCTACAGGAAGCACCAGCGCGATGGAAAG
This sequence comes from uncultured Candidatus Bathyarchaeia archaeon, assembly GCA_964585495.1. Taxonomy (GTDB): domain Archaea; phylum Thermoproteota; class Bathyarchaeia; order EX4484-135; family EX4484-135; genus EX4484-135. The sequence goes on along the minus strand of CAZPDR010000113.1, from coordinate 2,910 downwards.
GCGATCCCCTGCATCCCGGGCTCCACGGTGAAGGGCGTGCTCAGGAAATCGGCCGCGAAGGTAGCCCACCTGCTGGGCCTCACCTCCTGTCGCTCCGTCAGGCCAGAGCGGGAGTTCACGTGCATGGGAGCCCAGAGCCGGGAAGGAGGGCCCTGCGATGTCCATAAGGTCTTCGGGGCCCCCGGCCATCCGGGCCGCAGTCGCTCCTGCGTGGAGGTTACGCACTTCCTGCCCGTTGCCGGGCCAGATGAGGGGCGTAAGTGGTTTGAGAGCGGGGAGTTCTGGCGCAGCCCGGTCAGGCCTTCGGCTGAGCCTAGGCCCTTAAGCATCACGCGCGTGGGCATCTCTGACAGGGCTGGCGTGGCCTCGCCCGGCCTGCTCTACACCTACGAGCAATTGCCCATCGGGACCATGTTCTACGGCGAGGTGGCCATCAGGGCGCGAGACGCGGAGCTGAGGAAGAAGGCCCTCAAGCTCGTGTTGGCCGCCCTGGCCAACCTCAGGCTGGACAGGCTCGGCAGAGCTGGCATCGCGGATGTGATGGTCCTGGAGATCAGCGAGGAGCTTCGGTCCCTGGCCGAGGAGGACCCAGACTGCCGTCTGCTCCTGAGGGGGCTTGAGGAGGGGTGGTGGAGTTGAGCTTGGGCCAGCTCGTGGTCTATGAGGTCGAGGTAGAGCTCCTCTCGCCCACCATACTCGTGGAGCGCACGGGCAAGAGCGGCTACACGAGCATAAGGGACAGGCTGCCAGGCCAGACCATCAGGGGAGCGCTGCTCACGGCCCTCCACGATGCTGACATCTACTCTGACCCTCACAAACTGGCCGAACTACGCATAACCGCTACCACGGGCCTGCCGGGCGAGGAGGGGGCGAGTTTCTACTTCGGCCACCCCTTCGTGATGGTGCCCAAGGTGAGCCTGCTTAAGGACGAGGAGAAAGGGAGGCGCTACGCCTTCAGCCTCTTGGCTGGCAAATGGCTAGAGGAGCTAAGGAATGTGGGCGCAAAATACAGAGGGCTGAGGGGGCTGCTGCTGTCTAAGCTGAGGGAATACCGAGAGGCGTTTCCCGACAAGCTCAGGGAGCTCGGTGAGGATGCGCATGCCTTCTCGCCCTCTCTGCTGGAGTTCGGGGTAGGAGATATCTTCAAGGTGGATGGGAAGGGCATACCGTTGAAATTCAGCGGCTACTCCACAAGCCTGGAGATAAGCGTGGGCATCTCGCACGTGAGAGGGGCCTCTGAGTCGGGCATGATATTCGCCTACGAGGCCTTGCCCACGGGGGCCAAGTTCTCGGCCAGGCTGACAGATCTGGACGGAGGGCTGACGGATCTCATGGCCGACCACGGCCTGTTGGCCAACGGGAGAGCGGAGCTGCCGGTCAGAATAGGGCGCGGTGCCTCCAGGGGCTTCGGGCATGCCATCATGAGGTTGAGGAAGGTGCCAGAGGGAGAGCTGAAGGAGGTGGTCGAGCGGGCTGATAGGGCGCTGAACGAGGGCGTGATCCCCCTCCTAGCCAGAGCCCCCCTCGTGGAGCTCAGGCCAAGCGCGAGGGGGCTGGTGAGCCTGCCCTCACCGCCGGAGGAACTCAAGGTGCCAGGGGAATGGCATGCCAGCCTGGAGCCCGGGGGCAGGCTGATGCTCAAGCGCGTGGACTGCTTAGGCAAGCAGAGGCGGGTGAAGGGATACTCCATGAGGAAGGGCATCGCCAGGCCGGAGTTCACGGCCGCCCGCGAGGGCTCGCTCTGCCTCTACAAGGTGGCACGCGCGGATGGCGATGTGGCCGAGGCCCTGGCCCTCCTAGAGCTAGCTGGCCTAGATAGGCTGGCCAAGCTCTGCCTGAACAGGGTGGAGATAGCCGTGGAGGACCCCTTCCCGAGCCTAGATGGCCTGTTGAGACAGCTTAGGGACCTTGGGGTGATAAGGGCATGAGCGCCGTGAGGCCAGATTGGGTGAAGGACCTCCTGGCGGGGCGCCTTCACCTGGCCATGCTGGAGTCAAGGCTCGTGGTAGAGCTACACCTCAGGACCGAGGGCGCTCTGCTACCGGGCAAGGGGGTCGAGCCCGGCACGCCACTCAAGATGGCCCTTAAGGTGAGACTGCCGGGCGTGGGCGAGGAGGTGCCCGTGCTACTGGCCACGAGCCTGAAGGGTGCTTTAAGAGGCCTCTCCGAGAGGATAGCCAAGAGCTCTCATGATGCCTTCGCCGACTTGGAGGCCGAGGAGGAAGCCCTACGCTGGCACCACGAGCCTGAGGGCGGTCCGATACGCCATGCGCCTGAGGAGGGCGTATTTGAGGAAAAAGACCTAAGGCGACTACTGGACGTGTTGGGCATATCCTCTCTCGGGCCTGAGGACGCCCTAAGGCTAGCCATAGCGTTAGGCATGACACCTGAAGACGCTAGGGAGCTGAGCGATAAAGTGCTTAAGTCGGGCACATTTGGCAGCTTGAACTTGGCAAACGAACGGGCGAGAGTCCTGATGAGCGACCTGGTGGAGAGGGCCCTCGCCGTCTTCTGCCCCATCTGCCGCCTCTACGGCAGCCCAAGCCTGGCCGCCAAGCTGAGGCTGGTGGACGCCCTGCCCGTGAACTCCACGCACGCGGCGATGCGCATCCACGTGGGCATAGATAGGCGCAGCCTCACCTCGGCCGAGAACATCTTATACCAGGAGGAGGTGGTGGAGCCGGGCGCGGTCTTCAGGGCCTACCTGATAGCCGACAACGTGAAGCCCGGCACACCAGAGGCCAAGCTCCTCGCCAGCACGCTGGAGTTCATTCGCAGGCTCGGCCTCCAGGTCGGGGGGAGCAGGAGCCGCGGCCTGGGCCTCTTAAGGGTGGATGAGGAGGCCAGCAGGGCGTGGTTCTGCGATTTCACCGAGGCGCGCGGCAGCCTAGCTCTTGAGATGCTGTTGGA
>CAZPDR010000112.1:0-3564 GCA_964585495.1 uncultured Candidatus Bathyarchaeia archaeon | reverse complement strand
ACGAAGAGCACCGCACCTATCGCCTGGTCCCTGCTCATCCCCCACACCCTTGGCTCAGGGCCTTAGGCACGATGGTTTATAAAGTTTTTGAGTAAGCATAAGGCGGTGGCCGAGTTGGGCGCTTTTGAGGGCGTGTTGGACGAGAAGAACGTCTTCGCGGTCGTGGGCGCCTCAAGAGACCCGGAGAAGTTCGGCCACAGGGTCTTCAAGGACCTCCTGGAGGCTGGCTACGAGGTCTACCCCGTGAACCCGAGGGCTGAGGAGATTCTCGGCCGGAGGTGCTACCCGGACCTCAGGAGCCTGCCCAAGCGCCCGGATGTGGTGGTCTTCGTGGTCCCACCGGCTATAACAGAGCGCCTGGCCCGGGATTGTGTGGAGCTGGGCGTGCGCTACGTCTGGATGCAGCCGGGAGCTGAGTCGGAGAAGGCCATAGAGGAGCTGGAGGCGGCCGGCGTGAAGGTGTTCCACCACGTCTGCATCATGATCACTAGGCGCAGGCTAGGGCCTGAAGCCGGTGAGAAGGGCGAGCATGAGGGAGCAGGCCGTTAGGTCAGCGCAGGAACCCGGGTTGAGGCCGAGCGACCTTAGCCAGAGGTCCATGTCCTGCACGGCCTCTAGGCCCTTGGGGGTGGCCGCTCCGCCCAGCTCAAGCGCCTTTCTGGCCCTCTCCGAGACCTGCCTGGCCATCTTGCGCCCCCTCAGGACGGCATCCGGCATGTAGGGCGTCTCCCTTAGGCCCCAGGTCCTGGCCACGTGCGTGTCCTCTGCCTCGGCCAGGAGGGCCAGGTAGGTGTTCACCACGGCCGCGTTCAGGGAGCCGTGCTCCTCCAGCTCTGCCATGAGCCTGGGGAAGCCCACGCGGGCGCAGAGCTCCAGGCCCTTGGAGAGCTCCCTGGCCACCAGGTCCCAGGAGGAGCTGAGCTCCAGCACCCGCCAGAGCGTCAGGTTCCTCGCGGCCAGGAGCTCCTCGGCCTTTGGATCTCGCACGTCCGGGAGGAGCGCATCCGGCCTCAGCCTCCCGAGCTTGCTGCTCCCGGTTTCCCTGAGCGCCCGGTAGAGGTGTATCGAGTCCTCGACGGTGGTGGCGCGGAGCAGCATGTCTAACACCTTCTTCAGGTTCGGCACGCTCATCATCACCTTCCTCCCCAGCAGGAAGCCTGCGGAGGCAGCAAGAGGGACGCACAGCATAGCGAAGCCAGCGTGGGTGGGGCCAGCCCCCTGCCAGCGCCCGTCATCGGCTACGGCACGTTCTATCAAGCTACCCAGGCCAAGGGAGGCTTTATCAAGCCCTCCTCTCCCGACCAGGAGCCCTCTCCTCGCTGCCTCAAGGCAGGCTGGCCCGAGCGCGAGGGAGCCCGCCAAGAAGCGCTCGAAGGTCTTGGGGCCTAGGTCGGCTGTCCGGTGGACGTTGCCCGGCTTGGGCCAAGCGCTTGCCTCAAGGGCAGCCGCGAGCTGGGCAGCCACCATTATGTCCTCAGGGCTCCTGACGGCCTCACCCATACCTCCCACCAGCTAGGACCTTTTTGCCTTCAGGCCCTCCCACGTCCTGAGCACCTCCCTGAGCAGCTCATGCCTCACGGCCAAGAGGTCGCTGGCCTTCTCGACGGAGAAGGTGAAGGTGTATTCCTTCCCTCCCTTATCCCACCTGCTCAAGCGGAAGGCTGGCCTCTCCGGCAGCCTCACAGCCCAGCGCTCCAAGAGGGCATCAAACGCCTTTTCAAGCTCGCCCGAGGGGATGGAGTGGTCGAAGCTGACCTTGAAGCTCCCGCGCACCAGCCTACGGCCATCGGGCCCCTCGTAGGCGAAGTTCTCCACCTTGCTGTCCAGCACCTTCTGGTTGCTTATCAGGAGCACGGTGCCATCTGGCGCCCTGAGCTTCGTGTAGTTCATGGTTATCTCCACCACCTCGCCCTCAAGGCCGTCTATGCGCACGTAATCCCCCACGCCGAAGGGGCGGGCCACCATGATGTAGATGCCAGCGATGAGGTTGCCCACGCTCCTCGTGGAAGCGAAGCCTATGGCCGTGCCGCCCAGGGCCGAGAGGCTGACGAGCCAGGCGGACGGGATGCCGCCTATGTTCAAGACGGCCACGCAGGCGGCCACGAGGATGATGACGCGCACGGCCAGGAGGATGGCGTTCCCGGCATCGGGGGGGAGTTCCAAGCGCCCAACGGCCTTCCTCACGCGCCTCGTGATCACGCGCTCGACCACCACGGCCACGATGACCGTGATGAGCATCTCCACGTAGGGCAGGAAGGGCCTAAGGGCCTCCGACACCCAGGCCAGCCAAGAGCTGAACTCCTCCCACCAGGACAAGGCACAGCCCCCTCTTGGGATACTTAGCCTCGGGCCCTTAGACTTAAGCTTCATCAAGGCCCTATGTGGCCCATCACGGTCTGCGCGATCACGGTCCTCAGGCCAGCCTCCATCAGCACCTCCCGGGCCCTGGCCATCTCGCGGAAGCTGGGGCGCCTCAGGTCGCGGCGCCTGAAGTCCGGGAAGTAGTCGAGCAGGCACACCTGCACGTCCGGGTCCATGCCCGCTATGCGCTCGCCCAGCTCCCGGAGTTCCTCAAGGTCCATGAGGGCCGGGTTGTAGGGCACCCCTATGCCCATGAAGACCTCATCTGGGTAGTAGTGGTCCAGCACGTATTTGACCGCCCGCCACTCGTTCTCGTGATAGCGCTTCGCCAGCTCGCGGTCCTTGATGCCCGTGATGGCCATGAAGGTCTCCAGGCGCAGGCCCTTCACGTCCGGTCCTAGGTCTGTCAGGCCAGCCTCCACCAGCTCGTCTATGTAATCCGGCGTCAGCACGGTCGCGTTCGTGTCCAGATGGAAGCGGGCCCTCTTGTCTCTGTTGAAGGATCTAAGAGCCCTGAAGAAGGCCACCAGCCAAGGCCTGTTCAGCGTGGGCTCACCGCCCGAAATGGCCATCCTGTCCACGCCGTAGATGCGCCTGAGGGCCGTCAGCCTCCTGGCCGCCTCCTCCGGCCCCATGGGGCGCTCGACGTTATCGTAGGTTACGTGGTAGTTCTGGCACTGAGGGCACCTCAGGTTGCAGCCGTGGGCGAAGCACGCTACCTCTATGTAGGTCCCCCTGTCCTTGAGCCACCAGGGCGTTCCCACGCCACCGACCGGATGTGGCTGGAAGCCGGACACACGCCTGAGCAGCCTCTCGCCCGGGTCGGGCAGCTCTATGGCCATGCCATCCTCCACGGGCGTTACACAGGCAGGCACGAGCTGGCCGTTCGCGTAAACGGCACAGGCGAAGCAGCCTCCCGTCTCGCAGGGCACGGGCAGGTCGCCCTCGCCAGGGAAGCGCGAGGTTGAGAAGCCCAGGAGCTCCAGCGCCCGCCTTATCGTGATGCGCTCCGGCACCTCGAAGGGCTCGCCCTGGACGGTGATGCGCACGGCACGCCTCTCGCGCGGGTCGGGCACCTCCCTCACGGCCTCGAAGGGGCAGGCCAGGTAGCAGACGCGGCAGCCCACGCAGCGCCCCGGGTCGCGCTCCAGGGCAGGCCTCCCCATGCCGGGGCAGGTGAAGTATTCCTCGCAGAAGCCACAG
>CAZPDR010000111.1:0-3566 GCA_964585495.1 uncultured Candidatus Bathyarchaeia archaeon | reverse complement strand
GAGGACGTGATGACCTCCCTCAGCTCCGGTGCCGTCTCTATCACCACCTCCACGGTGTAGGGGCCTCCAGGCCCGCTTATCTGGCCCAGGGGCGTTATCTCGGCCTCCAGGACGGGCGGCATCTCCACTTCAAGGCCCTCTGGGTTGAGCTCCACGGAGCCCATCTTGCCCACGTTGAGCACGAGCGTGCCACGCCTCTCGCGCGTGTAGGCGTTGCGGAGGAGGAGCACGTCGCCCGGCCTCACCTGGCTGGCCAGCTCGGCCTTCTCGTCCCAGAGGTCCAAGCGCACGGAGCCCGTCTCGTCGGCAACCACGAGCGTGGCCACATGCCCGGTGCGCACCTCCCTGACGCCCCCCACGCGCAGCACGCGGACGGCCAGGTTCACGCCGAACTGGCCTGGCGCTAGGTCAGCTACCTTCACGAGCTCCTCTGGCCCAGGGGCCTCCAGCTCCTCCGACACCACCTCCACCTGGTTCGCCCTCTCCACGTGAAGCTCCAGTTGGCCCGCAAGGGACTCCCTCACCCTCGCGCCCAACAGCCTCACCCTCGCGCCCGGGCGCAGGTGCTCGCAGGCATCGGCAGCCTCATCCCAGAGGACGCAGACCACGCTCCCCGTGCCATCCGAGAGCCTCAGCCTGAGCACGCGCCCCTCGGAGCCATCGGCCCGCCTGAAGGTGCGGGGCTCCCTCATGGCCGTGATCACGCCCTCCACGCTGGCCACGCGGTCCTCAGGCCCTATGGAGCCTATCTCCACGGGCTCAGGGAAGGGGCTGGGGAACCTGCTCTCGTCCACGCCGGGGGGGCTCACCTGCACGACCGCCTTTGACCCTACGTGGAGCTCCCTGCGGCCAGCTAAGCCCTCCCTCGTGTAGCCGTGCGCTATCCGCACCACCTGCCCCACCTGGAGCTCCCCCACCTCGACCAGCTCGGCCTTCTCGTCCCAGAGGACCACGCGCACCTCACCCGTCTCATCGGCCAAGATGAGGCTGGCCATCTTGCCCGTGGAGCCGTCCCTCCGCCTGAAGGTCTTGGGGCGCCAGATGCGCATGATGCGGCCCGTAACCGTTACATCGCTCAGCCCGGGCACCAGCCTCTCTATCGGGGTGCTGATGTCGAAGTCCACGTTCACCTCCACGCCCAGGTCCCTAGCCACGCTCAAGGCCACGCTCAGCATGCTCACGGCCCTCTCCTCAGAGGCCCTCTGCTCGATCAGGCGCAAGACCTCCTCCCGGGTGAGGTCCGGCCTGGCCTCAAGTATGCGCTTGACCACGTCCTCAAGCCTCAAGCCTCACGCACCTCCCTGCCAGCGAGCTCGCTCAGGAACGCTTCCTCTCCCTCCCGAAGATGAGGTATAAAAAGGCGAGTAAGAGCGTTATGAACACCAGGCCGCCGATCATGGTGGCGAATATGTCAAAGAACCCCTCCTTGCTCACGGCCAGCAGCAGGCTCACGAGCTTTGCCAAGGCCTCTCAGCTCCTCCAACACGGTCTCGTAGTTCTCGTCCTCTTCCTCCACGGCCTCGAACCAATTTAAGCACTCCGCCAGCCTCTGGGCTATCAGGTGGTAGCAGAGCTTGGCCTCGCCATCTATCACGCGGAAGTAGAAGTCCTCGCAGGAGCAGAAAGGGGCCTGCGGCATCACCTGATACTCGCGCTCCCGGCCCACGACCACCCAGATGATGCGCCCGCTGGGCTTGAAGATGTATTTCTTCACGCGCCTCTCCCTCAGGGCCTCAAGGGCGCCAGCCAACCTCTGGCCGAAGGCCCTGTAGAGCCTGGCCAGGTGGGAGAAGCGCAGGCACCCCAGCCTGGCCAGCTCGGAGCAGACCTCGTCCAGCTCCAGGAGCTCCTCCCTCGGCATCCCGAGGAAGGGAGAGGATGGTCTTGGGAAAAGGCTTAACGGTGGAAACGCTTATCCCAGCCCCCGTAGCCTGTTCCTGGCAGGTGGTGGAGAACGCCCATTATGATATACAAGCTGCTGGTCGAGGCGGTCAGAAGATATGGGCGCCCGGTTACCACGCGGGAGCTCATAGACTACGTGCGTGAGCGCATACCCATGTGCGCGGACCACGTCCCCCACCACCTGCCCGCCCTAGCCCGCTATGGCCTAGTGGAGAAGCGCTTGGACAAGGGGCGGAGGGCCTACGTCTGGTCCCCGAGGCCGCCCATCAGGTCCGAGGTCGAGCTGGCGCGTGAATACCCAGAGCTCCTGCTGGAATCTATGTATTACCACGCGGTCTCACAGGAGCTAGCTGGCAGGCCCATCTCGCTCGACGTGGTGATAGAGCTCCTCTACGTCATATCAGGCGGCAGGGAGGAGCGGGTGCCCGTCCCCTTCGTGAGGGGGGTCTTGAGGAAGCTCAAGGACCGCCGGCCCGACCTATACGAGCGGTTGACCGAGGAGGTCCTCACCAAGGAGAGCGCTGGCGCCGTGGACCCAGAGCTCATGGAGGAGGTAAAGCACGTGTTAAAGGAGCTCGCCTCGCCCGGGGCTGACGAACGCCAATAACTCCGGGTTCCCCTAGCGGGCGAGCGGGAGGGCCCGTTAAACGGGGCAGGGCTCATGGCGAGCACGGATGCATATGGCTTATGGCTGGCGTGGTGGCAGGCTGTGGGCAGGTGTAGGCATCGGGGAGGATGAGCTCGCGGCACCTTGGCGGCGATCCGCTCGCTGGCCGAGGGCACGCTGAGGCTGAGGCACGCCCGGCTCAAGGCTAGCCGGTCGCCGCCAGGGCCCTGTCGAGCACCACGTCCAGGGCTGACCTCTTGACCTCCGCCCTCTCCTCCACCTCCCTCTGGAGCTCCTCCTCCAGCTTCTCCACGAACCTCCTGCTGACCTCCTCCATGAGCGATGCCGACCCCCCGCCCTCCCGCTCCTCCCGGACGGGGATGTTCAGGAGCTGGAGGACGGTCCCCAGGGACTCCCTGAGGTAGGGCCTGGCGGTTGGGTCATCCTTGAGGCCGTAGAGGGTGGAGAGCCTGATCCACGTGCTCACGATCTCGCCCAGCTCGGTGGCCTGGAAGGAGCCGTCCTCGGTCTTAACGACCAGCCCGGCCTTCACCAGCTTGAACAGTATCCTCGATATCTCGCTGCCCGAGATACGGCCCATGAACTTCTTGGCCAGGAACTTGTGCCTGACGGGCTTTCGGCCCACGTCCACGAGGAGCTGGAGCACGGCGACGCGCTTTGGGGTAGCTATGGCCTCTATCAGGGCCTTCATGCGCTCCCTCACCAGGTCCTTGAGGAACTCCCTCACGACCTTCTCCGACATGCGGAACCCCGAATGCGTTATTCGCTGGAGTGTTATTTAAGCATTTCACATCGGGGTCCTCCGCCATGCCCTCCTAGCTCGCCCACCCGCCAGCGAGCTTATATTATGCCTCAGCCCGTCCTAACGGCCAGAGAGGTCGGTGGGCGTGCACAAGAAGGAGCGGGGGAAGTCCCATTCCACGCGGCCCGTGAGCAAGAGGCCGCCGCCCTGGTGCACCTACAAGCCCGAGGAGGTAGAGGCCCTGGTGGTCAAGCTGGCCAAGGAGGGGCACCCGCCCAGCATGATAGGCATCAT